>CANQUZ010000309.1 GCA_947627165.1 uncultured Roseburia sp. | reverse complement strand
GAACCGACTATGAAAGCGGCCGGAAGATTCTATATTGGATGAGATGAAATATTGAGAAAGGATGGCTTGTTATGGGTAATTTATTGTCTTATGAAGGGATATCCATTCAGGAATTAGAACAGGATTTTCAAAATGTAATCGATGAATAATCTGTTGATGAAATACCGGAGGTTGAGGGAAAAGGCAATGAGGGAAAGACAAAATCAGTTTCATAAGAGGACATACATAGGGAGGGGCGTGCTATTTTTCCTGTGCCTCCTCTGCTTTGCTGTGATAGGAAGCAGAACCATACAGGCAAAAACCGTCACCAAAGCAGTTACCATCGGGAAGGGGAAAACGTACCGGATGGGGGTAGCATTCTCCCGCAGGGCGGAATACCAGGTGTCAAACAAGAAGGTTGTGTCAGTGAAGAATGGGACGATCACAGGAAAGGCGGCAGGGACGGTAAAGGTCACAGTGAAGGACAAAGGAAATTCCTATGTCTATAAAGTGACGGTATCGAAAGCCTGGCTGTCAAAGCAGAGCCTCACGCTGAAGGAGGGGAAATCCGCCGTTTTGAAAGTGAAGGGAAGCAAAGGAAAAGTGACATGGAGCTCCTCGAATAAAAAGGTGGCGTCAGTAAACTCCCAGGGGAAAGTGACCGCCAGGAAGCAGGGGAAGGCGGTCATTACAGCAAAGGTAAAGAAAACCACCTTAAAATGCAGCGTAACAGTAACCTCAGATAAAAAGAATGCCTCCCGGAAGCCTGACGCAGTGGAAAAGAAACCGGGGGATGGGGCGGAGCTGGAAAAAACGCCGGCTGATGCGCAAGCCGGTGAGGAGCCGTCTGTTCCGGAAACTCCGGTTGAGGCAGAGCCATACTTTTTTAACACAGGCACCCGGGAAAAGCTGGACATCGGCGGGCAGATTGTCTGGGGTTATGAGTTTCAGGGGTTCGCACAGTTTATTCTTGCGGGGGGCAGATTTGATTCAGAACGTCCAAATAACAATGAAATTGCCTGGAAATCATCGGATGAGAAAGTTGCTGTGATTTCTTTTGACAGCGGCGGCTATGCTTACATCAGCAAAGGGACAAAGAGCGGAAAGGCAACGATTACGGCTGCTTACCGGGGAAAGGAATATTCTTTTGAAGTGGTTTCCTATGTGCAGGAGGAGGCGCAGGGTTCAGAGACGGAAACCGTGCCGGAAGACACGATGGCAGGCTGGGAACCGTATCTGGTGATCTGGGAGACAGGGAAGATTGTTGCCAATGGGGAGCAGATGACATGGGGGTTTGACGATGAGCCTTGGATTGAGATGGGCATTATGGAGATGTACTGCAATGAATATGGGGGAAGCTGGACGGAGTTTCCGCCAAGGGGGGAAGTTGTATGGAAGTCATCCGATGAAGAAGTTGTAGAGGTGGTTACGGACAGGTATATGGGGGACAGCCGCGCTTATGTCAGAAAGGGGATCAAGGGCGGAAAGGCAACCGTCACAGCGTCTTATAAAGGGAAAGAATACTCGTTTGACGTGGTCTCCTATAAACAGTCTAATCATATCTGGCCCCTTCACGAGGGCACGGGATTTTATTACGAAGAGCTTTTAGACAGTATCGATCCGGATGGGCGCATGGGGATTATAGAACCGCTGCAGTGGAGCAGGACGGATCTTTTAAAGAAAAACATACTCAAGGAAGGCACTTTCCCAAACGGCAGCGATACGTTTTACACTGTGGAGGGCACCGGAGGGCCGGAGGGCGGTGAGACGGTGATCACGGGGATGTCTGCGGATGGATATACCAGATCCGTGCTGAAAGTCTACTCCAACGGAGACTATGCCGAAAAGAAGGGCGTTTATGATGAGAAACTGACCAATGAGCTGTATGACGTATTAAAACTGGACAAGACCAGGGACTTTTCCGCGGAACAGGTGGAGTTTTTATTAAACCTGGCGGACAGATGGTACAATGGGGAGATTTCCACACGGTATTTCAATCAGACAGCCTATCATACGCCTTTTGATAATTCGCAAGAGAGAGCAGAAGATATGTATGGGGAGATACATTACTTTGGAGGTAGCGGAGTAAAAATGGTAACCCTGTCAAATGTAAAGACTGCGGAAGAGATTGCCTGGGGAATCACAAGGCAGTGGGGATTTCGCTCACTGGACGGAAAGGACGACTGGACTTGGGATAGATCTTTATTATATTTAAAAGTTCATGTGGATGGGGACAATGTGTATGTTTACATATGTCAATAAATAAGCGGGGCAGTAAGGAGCGGCATCCTTACTGCTTTCTGCATAAAAACAAAAAAATCTATGGTATGGAAATTCAGGCAGGATATAAAAGTCCTGCTTTTTATTTTCCCAGGCGCAAAAAACAAGAGATTAGCCAGGCTTAAGCTAATCTCCATGATAAACCGATAGCAGATGAAAAACTATCTATTTTTTATATCTGTAATCTACAACTATTTTTAGTTGCACAAATACACCGCATATGGTATATTTATATACAAGGGAGCGA
>CANQUZ010000308.1 GCA_947627165.1 uncultured Roseburia sp. | reverse complement strand
ATGAGCAATCCGCTTACGATAGTAAGCTTTGAAGCACGTAGTGCGGGATTGCGAATGGCGTGGGCTGAACTGTTACGCTATTTTGAGCTTGCGGCAAAACATTGTTGACAAGCAAAATATATAATGCTATAATGTATCAGCATTGTGGCGATGCCGCAATGCTGATAGAAATATTGCCGAAGACAGTAGGTGCCGTCAGGCGTAACCAGCAGGCCTACCGAGGGAACATATCATCTTTTATATGATTATATGCAGCTTCCCTGTCTTGATTGGGAAGCTTTTTTCTCGTCTTTTATGCAGTAGAAGAATACTAAAAGGAGGTATATCATCGTGGCAAAAGTAGAACTGAAACAGCCGATCGTACAGGAAATTTCAGAAAACATCAAAGACGCACAATCCGTAGTGGTAGTAGATTACCGTGGTCTTACTGTGGCTCAGGATACAGAGCTGCGTAAAGCGTTAAGAGAAGCTGGTGTAACTTATAAAGTATATAAGAACACATTAGTGAGCCGTGCAGTGGAAGGAACAGAATTTGAACCTCTGAAAGCTGTTCTCGAAGGGCCAAACGCTTTCGCTATTTCCACAACCGATGCGACGGCTCCGGCAAGAGTTTTAGCTAAATTTGCGAAGACAGTTCCGGCGCTTGAGATTAGGGCTGGTATTGTAGAAGGAGCTTTTTATGACGAAGCGGCTATGAAAGAAATTTCAACGATACCGTCAAGAGAAGAGCTTCTTTCCAAATTGCTTGGCAGCTTGCAGTCTCCTGTTACCAACCTTGCACGCGTTCTTAATCAGATCGCAGAAAAAGGCGGCGCGGCAGATGCGGCAGTAGAAGCGGCTCCGGTAGCAGAAGCAGCAACTGCAGCAGAAGCAGCAGCGGAAGAACCGGCGGAAACTCCGGCTGAATAAAAAGCCCGCCCACAAGGCGGAAACCAAAAGGAAACATTGGTGAGAACCAACACAGAAAATAAATTAAAAAATGGAGGAAAATAACAATGGCAAAATTAACAACAGCAGAATTTATCGAAGCTATCAAAGAGTTAAGCGTATTAGAATTAAATGAGTTAGTAAAAGCTTGTGAAGAAGAGTTTGGCGTATCTGCAGCAGCAGGCGTTGTAGTTGCAGCAGCAGGAGCTGGCGAAGCAGCAGCAGCTGAGGAGAAGACAGAGTTCGACGTAGAGTTGACAGAAGTTGGACCAAACAAAGTTAAAGTCATCAAAGTGGTTCGTGAAGCTACCGGCTTAGGCTTAAAAGAAGCAAAAGACTTAGTAGACGGCGCTCCTAAATTAGTAAAAGAGGCAGCTGACAAAGCTACTGCTGATGATCTGAAAGCAAAACTTGAGGCAGAAGGCGCTAAAGTTACCTTAAAATAATCATGGTTTAAGGCCATAAAAAATGTGCCGGCGGCGCGTGGGGACACGTAAGCTGCCGGTTTTTTGTACATTTTGCTGTCTTGCCAATTTTAAAATTCTGGGATACAATAAAAAGAGACAATTCAGGCAGGAGTGGGAGAGGAGGTTTCCGTATGAATGGCATTTCGTCCATAAACAGTAATTCCTATCGTGATTACGGTAATTTTGCATCGGGAAAAAGAATACAAAGCGGGGCGGATGGCGCGGCTGAGCTTTCCATCATACAAAAGGAGGAAGCCCAGGAGCGGAGTTATAAGGCAGGGGAGAACAATATCGGCTCGGCGAAAGATATGCTGAATGTTGCAGATGGTGCCATGAGCGGTATCGCAGATTACCTGCAGCGGATTCGGGAATTGGGAGTGCAGGCGTCTAATACGGCGGTTGTGACCGATTCGGATCGCGCGAATATCCAGAAAGAAATCGAACAGTTGAAGCAAGGGATTTCGGATATCGCCTCACAGACCACTTACAATACCAAGACGCTTTTGGATGGCAGCAACGAGGAACTCCGGATTGCGACAGATGGAAATGGGAACAACCTTAGCGTGGGGGCGAAAGATACTACGCTTGAGGCACTCGGAATCGCAGATTTCGATGTGACCGGGGACTTCGATTTGAAGGCTATTGACGATGCGCTTGCAAAGGTAAGTTCCAATCGGAGCAGTGTGGGGGCGCAGTCGAATGCGTTAGAGTATTCCTACCGCTACAGCGTCAATACGAGGCAGAATGTTACGGCCTCTAAGAGCAGGCTGGAGGATTTGGATATCCCGGAAGCTATTTCCGAACAAAAGAAAAAAGAAACCCTGCAGGAATACGCATTATTTATGCAAAAGAAAAAACAAGACGAAGAAGCAAACTCCATGTTTCGGATGTTTGCCTAAACGATAGAGGGAGCGCCGGGGAGGCGTTCCTTTTTTCGTGGCAATAGAACCCCGAAACACGGATTTTCTGCCGATGCATAGGAGGATGGTTGAACTGTTACATTTGAAGTAACAGTTCAGCCCACGCCATTCGCAATCTCGCACTACGTGCTTCAAAGCTTACTATCGTAAGCGGATTGCTCATGAACGGGCGTTCTGCTCATAAGCAGTCTCGTA
>CANQUZ010000307.1 GCA_947627165.1 uncultured Roseburia sp. | reverse complement strand
CACACAGCGTTCCGTCAAAGTCCACCGCAAAACTTTTAAAATTCATACTACACCCCCTCTGTCTATTGCAAACAATTATACAAGATCTTGTATTAGGTTTATAGTTTTCATTTTTGTATTTTACTTGCGTTCTTTTGTCGCTCGTGATGTGGAAATGGACAATTTGCGAGACGGAATGCATAATTGTTTAAAAACAGGAGTGTTTGGTTATGAAAATGTTAAATGATTTGTTAAAAGAATATATGGAATATTGTGAATACAGAAAACGGTTGGATCAAAAGACCGTCAAAGCGTACAAAATTGATTTGGCTCAATATGAAGCGTTCTGTTTGGCGGGTTCTGACTGGTATACTAAGGATATGGTAGATAAGTTTATTACCGAGCTGCACAAGCAGTATAAGCCCAAAACTGTGAAACGTAAGATTGCAAGCCTGAAAGCGTTTTTCCGTTACATGGAGTATCAAGAGCTTTTAGAAACGAACCCATTCTCGAAATTGAATATTCGTTTCCGTGAAGAGAAGCTTCTGCCAAAGACAATCCCCTTCCACACAATCGAGACGCTTCTGTCTGTAATGTACGCACAAAGAGAACTTGCTAAATCGGAATACCAAAGGAAGTGCTGTACCAGAGACATTGCTGTGATAGAGCTTTTGTTTGCAACAGGAATGCGTATCTCCGAGCTGTGTTCCTTAAAACCGAAGGACATCGATCTAAAGAATCATACTATACTGATTTACGGAAAGGGTGCTAAGGAAAGAATCATCCAAATCTGCAATCCGGATGTGATAGCAGCCCTTACGCGGTATCAGGAAATGTTTGGAAAAGAGATTGAGGATTGCGGGTACTTTTTCGTGAATCGGCTGCAGCACAAGCTGTCAGATCAGTCTGTACGCTACATGATAATGCACTATGTAGAGTTAGCTGGCATCAACCAGCACATAACGCCACATATGTTCCGTCACTCTTTCGCTACTCTCCTGCTGGAGCAGGATGTGGATGTCAGGTACATACAACGGATGCTTGGACACAGCTCCATCAGTACGACAGAGATTTATACCCATGTGTCCAGTGCAAAGCAGAAAGAAATTTTGATGCATAAGCATCCTAGGAATTTGATAGAGGTGGATGTCAACTAATTCTGATAATATCATCTTTATTAGAAGTCAAGTTTTCACTGACAATGAATAAGAAATGTGGTATACCCAAAGAAAGGAGGAGTGTTTATGCCAGACAAATAGAAATCCATTCAGGAACTGAACCTGGAGGACAATTTTCTATTTGCCAAAGTGATGGGCGATACAGAAATCTGCCGTAAGGTTCTGGAGAAAATCTTAAACATATCAATCAAAAGAGTGGAAATTCCGACCACACAGAAAACAATTAACATATTATATGAGGGCAAGGGAGTCCGGCTGGACGTATATGTAAATGATGATGAGGGTACGGTTTATAATGTCGAGATGCAGCGAGGGAAGAGCCCCGAACTTCCAAAGAGAACAAGGTATTATCAGAGATGCATTGATTTGGATTTGATACAGGCAGGAAGTTACTACACGAAATTGAAAAAACGTACATCATTTTCATTTGTACGTTCAATCCTTTTTCCGATCAGCGGCACATCTATACGTTTGAAAACCGCTGCCAGGAAAATCCTGCTATTACTCTTAACGATGAAGTCATAAAAATCTTTCTGAATACCAAAGTCATTGAGGATGATGTAGATGCCGGCATGAGAGAATTTCTTGAGTATGTTGAGAACACTACGGACGCTTTTGCAGAGCAGACCTCGAGTGCTCTCATCAAAGAAATCCAGAAAAAGTAATTGAGATCAAGCAGAGCAAGGAAATGGAGGCAGAGTATATGACGCTGTTAATGGGAGACCGGGAAAACTTAGAACAATATGTTTTCATAATCTGCTCGTCATCGAATAAACTCATCATAATCGTCACGCCCTCCTCTTCTCTGTTGCTCAAAAAATTTACCGCGAGTTTGACAATTTTGCGTTTTTCCGTTCTTCCCGCTCCAGTTGTCTTCTCCATGTCTTGACTGTTTGTTCACGCAAGAAAACTATCAGCGGCTCCAGTTCCTGAGATTCGTCCCACGCCTGAAGTGCGGCATAGTAAGCCTTGCGATCCTCCTCATGGATGATGATTGGAGGGTGGTCGTGAAGCAACAGAAAGTAATTCATCACCAGCCTTCCCGTGCGACCATTGCCATCTGCAAATGGATGAATGTCATCAAACTCAGATAACAGCTCTGCCATCTCCTCCGGCACATCCTCTGGGGATGCACCAATCTCATTCTTTCCTTTCACATAGTCGTGACGCTTGTACTCACCTGGGCGCTCTCCAAGCTGCCAGCGGCGTGTGTCGTATGTATTCTGTGTCAAAAGGCGCTGGAACTCGCAGATCAAAGCATCCTCAACGGGTCGTTTTTCATTGAAAGCTGTTAACAGGAACTCATTGGCCTCCTTAGAATTACGTATCTCAAAGAGTGTCCGCAAATCACCCGTATAGCTTGTCACGCCGTCATGC
>CANQUZ010000306.1 GCA_947627165.1 uncultured Roseburia sp. | reverse complement strand
ACCATTTCAATCTGTTAGCTGTTAACTTAATGACATTGATGGCTGAACTGTTACTGTGAATTTTGTGAATGGAAAATTCTTGCTTGACAGAATGGAATTTCTGTGATAATTTATAATAGTTATTGAAAACAAAGTAGAGTATCCACTCTCACCGGAGCGCCTCTGATGTGCGTCTCATGGTTCCTATTTCAATATCGCAACTTGCGAGCGGGGAATGTTTAGTGGATAGTCTGTCGATATCCACTATTTTTTTGCGTAAAGAGGTATATGGCAGATTTTGTTTACCTTGACAGCATTCGGCGCGGGGGCGGCAGGTCTGCCCAATTCAAAAATATTTATTTGGAGGTGTACGAACATTAGCGAGTTAATGATTAATGAACAGATCAGAGACAAAGAAGTTCGTCTGATTGGAGAAAACGGAGAACAGCTTGGCATTATGTCAGCAAGGGAAGCAATGAGATTGGCTGAGGAAGCAGAACTTGATTTGGTCAAAATTGCTCCGACCGCAAAACCACCGGTATGTAAGATTATAGATTACGGAAAATACCGCTATGAGATGGCCAGAAAAGAAAAAGAGGCCAGAAAAAAACAAAAGGTGGTAGAACTGAAAGAGATTCGCTTGTCACCCAATATTGATTCAAACGATTTGAATACCAAAATGAATGCTGCAAGAAAATTCCTGACCAAGGGCGATAAAGTAAAGATTACTTTGAGATTCCGCGGAAGAGAAATGGCGCATATGAATGCAAGCAAACATATCCTCGATGATTTCGCAGAAAGCCTTGCCGAGGTGGCAGTAGTGGAAAAGGCACCGAAAGTTGAGGGGAGAAGCATCAGCATGGTGCTGGCAGAAAAGAAATAACGATTTTAAGGAGGAACATATCATGCCAAAAATGAAAACGAGCAGAGCAGCTGCAAAACGTTTCAAAGCAACAGGAACAGGAAAGTTAAAAAGAAATAAAGCTTACAAGAGACATATCTTAACCAAAAAGACCACCAAGAACAAGAGAAATCTCAGAAAAGCGACAATCGTTGATGCTACGAACGTTAAGAATATGAAGAAGATTTTACCATATATATAAGAAGCTGTTAAGGAGGATATCAATTATGGCAAGAGTAAAAGGCGGTTTGGGCGCTAAAAAAAGACATAATAGAACATTAAAATTAGCGAAAGGTTACAGAGGCGCGCGTTCTAAACAGTACCGTGTGGCAAAACAGTCTGTCATGAGAGCCTTGACAAGTTCTTATGCAGGAAGAAAACAGAGAAAGAGACAGTTCCGCCAGCTGTGGATCGCCCGCATCAATGCGGCTGCAAGAATCAATGGCATTTCTTACAGCCAGTTAATGCACGGATTAAAGGTGTCCGGCGTAGAGATTAACCGTAAAATGTTAGCAGAGATGGCTGTCAATGATGCTGAGGGATTTGCAGCATTAGCAGAGATTGCGAAAAAGGCAGTTGCTTAATAAAAATCATACGAGGCTTATTCGGAAAGCAGGGAATCCTGGCCGAATAAGCCTCTTTGACATAAGAATCGACAGGAAAGGGGAACCATAATGGCAATTTTAGTGACTGGCGGAGCCGGGTTTATTGGCAGCCATACCTGTGTGGAATTATTGGAAGCCGGGTATGAAGTAGTAGTGTTGGACAATTTATGCAATGCTTCGGAAAAGTCCTTAGACAGGGTAAGGGCAATTACCGGGAAGGAAGTGACTTTCTATAAGGGTGACATTTTAGACCGGGAGATTTTAAATCATATTTTTGAACAGGAAAGCATTGACAGCTGCATTCATTTTGCGGGGTTAAAAGCCGTGGGAGAGTCTGTTCAGAAACCGTGGGAGTATTATCACAATAATATTTCCGGAACGTTGACGTTGGTGGATGTGATGAGGCAGCATGGCTGCAAGAACATTATCTTTTCTTCCTCCGCAACCGTCTATGGAGATCCGGCACAGATTCCTATCACGGAGGAATGCCCCAAGGGACAGTGCACGAATCCTTACGGCTGGACGAAGTCCATGTTGGAGCAGATGTTGATGGATATCCAAAAAGCGGACCCCCAGTGGAACGTGATTTTGCTCCGTTACTTCAATCCGATAGGCGCCCACAAAAGCGGGATGATGGGAGAAAACCCAAACGGCATTCCCAACAACCTGATGCCCTATGTGACGCAGGTGGCGGTTGGCAAATTAAAAGAATTAGGAGTTTTCGGCAATGACTATGACACTCCTGACGGAACCGGCGTAAGGGATTATATCCATGTGGTGGATTTGGCTGACGGCCATGTAAAAGCTTTAAAGAAAATGGAAGAGCATTGCGGGCTCGCCATTTATAACCTGGGGACAGGGTGCGGTTACAGCGTATTAGACATTGTAAAAAACTTCGAGGAAGCCACCGGAGTTCAGGTGCCTTATGCCATCAAACCCAGAAGGGCCGGAGATATCGCCGTCTGCTACTGCGATCCGTCAAAAGCTGAGAGAGAGCTGGGGTGGAAGGCGAAAAACAGCATTAAAGAAATGTGTGAGGATTCCTGGAGATGGC
>CANQUZ010000305.1 GCA_947627165.1 uncultured Roseburia sp. | reverse complement strand
TGGGGGCATGGATTTGGAAAGAGTAAATTCAACCCGGAGGTGGAATTTACTTTTGCGAGTGAAGTAATGCTAAAAAATAATAAAAAAACACTTGACTTTTTGATACTCCCCTTATATAATAGCTATTGTTGACAGCACAACAGCTTGTCTGTCAAAAACAGATTTAGGGCTATCGCCAAACGGTAAGGCAACGGACTCTGACTCCGTCATTTCAAGGTTCGAATCCTTGTAGCCCTGTTTCGATTACCCTCAGTAGAGCATTCTGCTGAGGGTTTTTGCCTATCAGGAGCTATGCTGCATTCAGGCAGAAAAACGATGCCGATAAAGAGGGCGAGTGAAATTTATGCGTTTGGCTATTTGTGCGGAGCGTCCCAAATAGCCTGGAGGCAGACGGGAGAAGGCAGTCAGGAATCCCCCGCCGCGCAAACGCTCCGGAATGGAGAAGCAGATGTATCAGTTTGACAGCCGTGTGCGTTACAGTGAAGTGGACAGCGGGAGGGAATTGACCCTTCCAGCCTTATTGGATTATTTTCAGGATTGCTGCACGTTCCAGTCCGAGGATTTGGGAGTCGGCGTGGATTATTTGTCCCAAAGCCAGACGGCATGGATGTTATCCTCCTGGGAGATACGATTAAACCGCAATCCCAGGATGGGGGAGAGAATCCGGGTGAGCACATGGCCCTATCAGTTCAAGGGGTTTTACGGTTATCGTAATTTCAAGTTGGAGGATGCGGGTGGGAATCTCCTTGCCGCCGCTAATTCTGTCTGGGTTTATATGGATACGGCTTCTATGCGCCCGGCGCGGATTGGCGGGAAGATGGAGGCAGTTTACGGAAAGGACTTAAGCCCTCAAATAGAAGGGGAGTGGTCGCAGAGGAAAATCCCGATTTCTGCAATAGAGTCGGCGGAGCGGAAGGCTCCCGTTTCCGTAGCGCGCTGCTATATCGACACAAACCTCCATATGAACAATGGGAAATATATTCTCGTAGCACAGGAATATTTGCCGGAAGCGTTCAAAATCGGCAGGCTTCGGGCGGAATATAAAAAATCAGCGGTATCAGGCGATGTTTTATATCCTGCGGTGATAACGGAGGAACATCAGGTGACGGTTCTGTTGTCGGATGAAAAAGGAAACCAATATGCAGTAGTGCAGTTTTTGGAAGAATGAGAGGAAGAAAATGAAATTAGGGGAATATCAGACATTGACTGTAGTCAAAAAAGTAGAATTTGGCGTATATCTTGCAGAGAACGCGGAAGATGAGCGCAGGGTGCTCCTGCCGGCAAAGCAGGCGCCCCAGGAATGCAAGTGCGGAGACAAGGTTCCTGTGTTTTTGTATAAAGATTCCAAGGACAGGTTAATCGCCACTACAAACCATCCTGCGCTAACATTAGGCGGAATAGCCGTTTTAAAAGTGTTGGAGGTCGGAACCATCGGCGCGTTTCTGGACTGGGGGCTGGAAAAAGACCTCTTTCTTCCCTATAAGGAAATGACGGAAAAAGTGCAGCCGGAGGACGAGGTTTTAGTGACCCTGTATATTGATAAGAGCCAGCGGCTGTGCGCCAGCATGAAAAAGCTCTATGACCTGCTTTTTACCGATTCCCCTTATCAGAAAGGGGATACCGTAAACGGCAGAGTTTATGAATTTAGCGATAATTTCGGCACATTTGTGGCAGTGGACGATAAATATTCCGCCATGATACCCGCCCATGAAAATACAAAGATGCTCCGCATTGGAGATGTCATTGAGGCGAAAGTGACCAATGTAAAGCCGGACGGCAAATTGGATTTGACCTTGCGGGAGAAAGCCTACCTTCAGATGGACGAAGACGCCGAGAATGTGATGGCGGTGATTGAGGAATTTGCAGGCGTTCTTCCTTTTACAGACAAATCTTCCCCGGAAGTGATTAAGCGGGAGACGGGGTTGAGCAAAAATGCTTTCAAGCGCGCCGTAGGACGTCTCTATAAGGAGCGGCGCATTGAGATTACCGAAAAATCAATCCGGAAAATCGACAGGTAAAGCTGCCGCTTCCGAGAATGATACACAACCTGTAAGTTCAGGGAAAAATACACGCGGCGGACCCAAGGGGTTTTGGAACGCCTGGCCCGCGCGCCGAAAAAGGAGGAAATAATGAAAACAGTTATCAGTACAGATAAGGCTCCGGCGGCAATCGGACCTTATTCACAGGCAATCGAAGTCAATGGAATGGTATACACTTCAGGTATTATACCGGTAGTGCCGGAAACCGGAGAGATACCGGAAGGCTCTGTAGCCCAGGCGAAACAGGCGTTGACGAATTTGTCCCATTTGCTGCAGGCGGCGGGCACAAGTATGGAAAACGTAGTCAAGACGACCGTATTTATTAAGGAAATGAATGACTTTGGGCAATCAACGAGGTCTATCAGACCTTTTTTACAGGCGCGTTCCCGGCAAGAAGCTGTGTGGAAGTGGCGCGTCTGCCAAAAGACGTGATGTTAGAGATAGAGGCGGTTGCTGTTAAATAGTAACAGTTCAGCCCACGCCATTCGCAATCCCGCACTACGTGCTTCAAAATTGCTCATGAACGGGCGTTCTG
>CANQUZ010000304.1 GCA_947627165.1 uncultured Roseburia sp. | reverse complement strand
CTCATAAGCAGTCTCGTATGCTCATTCATGCAAGCATGATTCGCCTACGAGACTGCTTATGGCTGAACTGTTACAAACAAAACAAACACGGCAAACGAATGAAGCCCGTCTCTACACAGGGACGGAATGTTTGAGGATGAAAATGACTGAAGGAGGACAATGGGAACAGGAAAACATCAACGAATAAAAATGGTTTTGGCTGCGCTTGCGATGGCGGCAATCATCGCATTTCCGGTCTGCGCAGGCGCGGCGCCGATAACTTCGACGCTGAATGATGGATACAGGGCACAGTTAATAGAAGAACCATTCCTGGTGGGGCGTTACCGATTCAATTATACCGGAAATACAACTTATAACCAGTATTGGTCAGCGGACGCCAAGGGGCAATATACCCAGGGGAAATATTCAGACGAACCGACGAATGATCTTGCAGGGCAGAGAGGAAAGGCGGGAGGGCAGGCGGCAACGAAAGCCGCCGCAAAAGCGCTGGGGCTGACCCCAAATCCGAAGAGCATCACAAACAGCAGCACGGCGGAACTCAAGCAATCAAGCGGCGCCTCCCGCATTGCAAAGGCCTTTTTGGTATGGCAGTCCAGGTCAGACAGTACGGCACAGATTGCCCTCGTCGCGCCGGACGGCGAAGCGAAGGCTTACGGCCCGAAGGAATCCTATGTGGACAGGAGAGAATGGACGGATCAGGAAAAAAAGATTCAAAGGAAATACAGCAGCCTGTACTGCCATTATCAGGATGTGACAAAATTCGTACAGGAGAAAGGATATGGGAAATATTCTGTCTGCAATATTCCCGTGTGGAAGCCGGATCGGGAAAATGGCGGAGAATCCATGGCGTCCTGGGAGCTGATTATCATCGAGGAAGGGAAAAACTTCCCCGTCCGCGCTTTAATGCTCCGCCTGGCGTCTGTCTTTAATCAGGATACCAACCTGAATGCGCGGGATGTGAAGGAGACATTATCGTTTAGAACGGGAATTGAGACTCCTTCCGACACAAAGGATAATAGCGTCACCGGGCAGTTATTCTACATGGCATCCGTCAGTTCTGTAACAGAAGGAAAGTTACAGGCTTCTGTGCATTTTTGCAGAGCCGGCCAGAAGGGCGATGGCTACCGTTACACGGTTGATAAAAGCTCCCATGGCGGGATGGAAAGAGGGGCGGAACGAGTTGGGACAGAAAATACCTGCATCCGCGGCAATCTGGAAAATTTTAAAGCGTGTGAAACCAAAACGGACGGGGAAAACAAAACGACGACGGTAAGGTTTGGCTTTGATGCGGACAGCGTGACCTTGAATCTGGCTACTGAGAAATGGATGTCCTTTTTTCTGTTTGGGCTGGCAGTGGACGTGGCGCAGCCCGATTTTGTTTCAGAGCAGACGACTAAGGTCAACAGCAGCACTTCTGTCACAGTGGTGGGAAAAGTGGTGAACCAGTCCAGGCAGAGGGACACGGGATTTTATGACGGAAATCTGTCAGTGGCATTGGATAGCGCGCTGACCGCCAAAAAAGCGACTCTGACCTGCTACGACGCACAGGGCAAAAAATGCCATACCGTTTCGGGCAAGGGGATAGGGAGCGGCACAGTGACCTTTGACGGAGATGAAAAAAATAAAATCATGTGCAAAGCAAAAGACAGCTTCCTGGTCTATGAGATTGAATGCAGCGCCGATCCCGCCGGGAGAAAGAAAAAATTCAATAACAGCCATGCGTTAAACGGCAAAATTTATGCCAAGAAATTTGAAACGGGGGTGGATGCTTTTTTCACAGAGGCGTCCTCGTCAGGGACCCCTATGTATACCCTGACGCTCCTGGCGGGAGATAATGTTTCCGGCGTGTCCGTAAAGAATCCGGCTGCTTCCGGAAAAACGGTGCAAAAGGATTATCTGTATGGTGCAAGCGTGGAGGCGGCAGCGGAATGGAACGTGGGATGTGAATTTGAGAGGTGGGAGAGCGTTGGTTTGCCAGGGGAGAAAGCGGTCACAGAGAACCCCTATTCCTTTCAGATGCCGAATCAGAATGTCACCCTTACGGCATATGGAAAGAAGCTATATTATACGCTGATTCTCACCGCCGGAACAGGGATTCAGTCCGTCAGCGGGGGCGGCAGATATCCGGCAGGCCAGAAAGTTTCCATCTCTGCGGAGCGAAAGCCCGGCTATCATTGGAAGAATTGGAGCGGAAATTTTGGAAACGCCCTGACGGACAACCTTGCGGAAACGACCCTCACGATGCCGGCATACAATGTAGAGGCTGTTGCGAACGGGGAGGCAAATACCTATACGATCCGGTTTGAGCCAAACGGCGGCAGCGGAACCATCCAGGAGATGATAACGTCTTATGACCAGGATGTGACGCTGCCGGACGGAGCGGCGGCCTATGTAAAATACACGCTGGACGGGAATAACGTGACAGAAGATGTGGTTTCCGGGGCCCTCTCTCAAAAAATGCTGTTTTCAGGCGAGGAAAGCGGGGAGGATGCAGAGGATGCGGAACGGGCGGAGGAAACGTTAAAGACTGCACCGGGAGTGGCGGATCGGACGGCATATCCTTCCGTATTCCTTGGA
>CANQUZ010000303.1 GCA_947627165.1 uncultured Roseburia sp. | reverse complement strand
GAGTATCCGATTCCAAAGCAGGTCAAGCCGAAGCTCAGCACTGCAATCAGTCCCAAAATATCCATATGGCTCAGCCCGCCTTTCCAAAGTGAATATATTTACTTTGATTTCCTTACGGGTTTCTATGTAGCAATGATACATTGTAATCGGAATGCCACAGTCCCTCCGGATAGGGCTAACCGCCTACCATCCTGGTAGTCCCAGATAAATATTACCGCAATTTGACAGGACGTACATCTGATTTTTCCTTTTCCCACTGTAATTCATGATTTTAATTTTTCAGTGGAGATTTTCGGGAATTTGCATGGAAAAACTCAAGAAAAAAGGATTTGCTGAATTATTTGTTTGGTGACAAAGAGAAAAAAACAGAATGATAAGATTTTCCACGTGCAAAGCACACATCCAAGGGTAGAATTGGTTCATTTTTGCACAAATGACAATTTAAAAGAAAAGCAGAAATCTTACAATTTGGGTCCTCCAATGCCATTTTGTTTTTTCAAAAGGTTCTCCTGTGCGTAAAATTTCTTTTCCTCTATTTTAACGCAGCAGGAGGAAGCCTACTTAGAATCTTGTTATTTTATTACGAAAAGCTTTTATTCTGCAAGGCTGATGAAGTCAGCTTTCTAGCACAAGCAATACGAATCATCATTCGGAAAATATCATAAGCACTGCCTGTCTACCATTTTCAGCACTTCATAAATCGCGTTCATACAATCATCTGCCATTAATGCCTTGCCATTTTCAAAAAACACTGGTACAACAGCCCTACTTTTACAGTTCTTCTGGCTGGATACTGCCTCATCAAAAATATCTCTAAGTTCGTCTGAATCTGCTCTTGAAATGTCTAATGCATTTCTCCAATATCTCACAAAATGCTTTTTAAAAGAATCATAATCAGAATAAAGTCCCATTGGATTGTCTAAACCATAGCTTACCGGTTGGAAAAGAGATGCTATATTTCTTATGTATTCATATACCAACTCCTCTTTTCCTCTGACATGGGACATCATCGCCGATGCTGAATTAACATCAACATCAAACTTTGTCTTCATAAAATTTTGAAACTGATTTCCTGCAATAAAACTTCGTTGCATATTACAACCTCCTTCTATTTCATAATCTTCTCCATCAGCGATGTATCGCTGTCCGCGACCTCATACCTGTTTCAACAACTCCACCGCACTTTCTTCTGCTGGATCATTGGTTCCAAGCTCCCCACGAAAAGCACGGGCGAGGATGGCTTTTTTCATGGTTTCAATTTGGTCTAAAACGGCTTCGGCGGCTTCCTTGGCTTGTTGTTCTTTCTTTATAAGAAAGTCAATTATATTTATAATTGCATCTTGCTCATCTATGATTGGGAATAAAACTTGCTTTTCTTTAACCATAGGGACAGTCAACTGAGGGATACTTGAGCCAGTCCCTTCTTCTGGGAAAGCATCAAAATAATATTTTAAATAAAGTCCCCTTATATAATATTGTGGAGCTAAAACTATTAATCTTACGACAGGATAATATGGATAATCTCGGTATATAGAAAAACCAATCGTTCCTCTTCCTGAAAGTGTTACTGAGTGTCCTTCCTCTTTTGATATACCTGTAAAGCCAATAATGCCATCATTATTGATTCCGTTGGCCACAACGGGAATTTGATGTTCTTTATCTTTATTATCTGAAAAATCTTGTGGTTTATCACCACCAGCTCTCATATATTTGCAAATATCCTTTAAAGGTTTTACTTTCCAAGTATCTATTCCAATACCTTTTTCTTGCCTCCACTTCGCCGTTAGCTCCCCTGTAAACGCCTTATGCAGAATCGCCGCTTTGCGAGTTTCAAAACCATCTACCACGGCCTGCGCCTTTTCTTTTGCCTCGTCCAGTTTGGAAAACAGGCTTTCTATGCGGTCAATAATACGCTGCTGTTCGGCAAGTGGTGGAAGGGGGATAGGTATAATAGCTGCTTTATTGCCTGACAGTTCAAGAAATGTCGTTCCACTTGCATAACCTTGAAGTAACTCTTTATTCCCTTTCAAATACCAATATAAATATTGGGGAGCATAACATATTGACGGCAAAAAATTCTTAAATCCTTGATTAGTGCATAATTCATTTTGAGCAATAGCCACATACCCAATAGGTGCTCTGGATGATAAGCACACGGTATTAGGCGGCAATAATTTTGCAGATGATTTTTTCAGTCCTAATTCTGTTATCTTTTTCTCTCCAGAAGAAATAAAAATATTCTTATATCCTGATAAATCTGCTGGAGTAATCCACGTGATTGTTCCTCCTTCATAATATTCTTTAACAGATGAAGAAGGTGTCCCACCACCAATAATCTCTGTAATATTGCCTAATTTTGTCCAACACCAATTCTCTGGCACAGAATACGGCTGTTCCTCTACTGGCACAAGTGCCTGTTCCAGTCGTTCTTCTACCGTCAATTCCTTTTCTTTTTTCATTCCCCGTGCCATATCACACCTCTGCGCTTTCCAGCGACTTCAATTCCTTCACAACGCTCATCAAAAGATCCACCGCTTCTTCCAACTGTGCAATGGCTTCTTCACCGCTTTCAATCGGGTCGGG
>CANQUZ010000302.1 GCA_947627165.1 uncultured Roseburia sp. | reverse complement strand
TAACAGTTCAGCCATAAGCAGTCTCGTATGCTCATTCATGCAAGCATGATTCGCCTACGAGACTGCCTATGGCTGAACTGTTACCAAAAATTGTTTTGACCCCATACTGACAGCGTTTGTGGGAGACGTTTATAAATTTACCCAGGTAATATCCAGATGGTAGACGATCTTCATGTCCTCTTCGTAACTTTCCTGCCTGTCGGTGAGAGTATCATACCAGTCCCTCCGATATCCCCCGATTTTTTTATAGCTGTTGGCGACATCAATGGCGTTCTCCGACTCTAAGGCTTCCAACGCCGTCCGGTTCATATAATTCTCGCTCATATGCTCCAGTTCCTCTTCACTGCGGAAATGTTCCGGAGGCTCCGCCGCCACCCGCCCTTTGCAGCGGATAGAAACCTCTACCGTTTTTTGTTCCGGCGTCCCGGAAAAGCTAATATCATTGTGGGAGTCAAAAAATTCCACTTCATATTCCTGCTCTAAAGAAATCGTATACTCTTCCATCTCATTTCCGGTGAAAAAAGATAACAGCACCGTCTTGCTTTCCGCCCTGCCCGCCGCCTTTCCCCGTTTCCAGATATAATAGCCATCGACTGCGGGCTTATCCTCCTCTTCCGTCAGATAGGGGAGAAATAAGGTTTCCATCCGGTTTTTCCTTTCCTGGTAAAGCATTCCCAGGGTAGGATACGCCTCCTTGTCCACCTCGGATACGTTTTCAAAGAGCTCCTCTAAATAAGTCCCCACCGACTGCCCCTCAATGTCCGGGAGTTCCATAATGCTCTCCGCATCCTCCGCTACCGCCACATAGGTATTTCTGGGCACTTCGTTTTGTTTTTCCAGCAGCGTCAGAAATTCTGTCATGTTCTTTTCATCTTCCACAAAGTCCTGGTTTAAAATCATTACTTTTAAATGGCTGTAATCTACCACCCGGTTTCCCGACTGAGAGGCATTCATCCACGCTTCATTAAAGTGCTCTGCATCCGTCACCGCCACCTCGATGGGAAAATTCCGATCCTCCAACTCCGGCGTGGCGCAGCCTGAAAGCAGGGAAGACGCAAAAAACGCCGCTGCGATTGCCCCTGCCGTTTTATGGCTTTTCTGCTTTTCTTTCCTTATCTCCCCTGTCTGCCGCTTATCCGGCGATTTCTTCCCTAAAATCGCCAGCAGCAGCGGGACGGCCACGACAAACGGTGTCCCGACATACCATAAAAACCATTCATAATAAGCTCCGGCTTCCGCCACCCGGTAAAACAGCGCCGCAAGCGCCCAGACAATGGCTAACGCCGCTATCTCTGCCCAGGCGCATTTCTTTTTTCCCGCAAGCCCCCGGAACAGGGCGCCGCTGTAAAAAATAGCGCTGTTCAAGAGCGCATAGAGGGTAAAAAACCAGATTCCGAAGATAAAGGCGTCCGCCCTCTTTAAAAACCCGCCGGATATCTTGACCGTACTCATGAACGTCACCGCCGGATACTTCATGTCCGCCAGGGCGTTTCCCCCGAAAATGCCAAGCAAAGCCAGATACAATCCCACATGGATCGCCCCCACAAACACCAGGGCGCGCCTCCCGGCACGGATAACGGTTTCCTTTTTTTCCACATAAGCGCCTAAAAACAGGGACAAAAATACCAAAGACATTGAGATAAAGACATCATAAGTCCCCGATAAGACATCTCCAACCCCCGCATGAAACACCGGAGCCCAATAATCCGGATCTATCTCGTCAAAAGATGAAAAAATCATGAGGAACAGCGGAATCAATAAAAACCAGAATAAGAACTCATAGACTCTCGCCCGACCCTCAATGCCGCTAATCAGCCCATAGCCCGCCAGAATTAAAATCACCATCAGGATTACCTCAAAGGAACCCTCCCGCAGCAGCTCTTTTAACACGATGACGGTAAACAGGTAGGCGACATACCCTGCCAAAAGCAGCAGGTAGACCGCATATCCAGCCTCCGCCAGCCGCCCTCCCACGGCGCCAAGCCGCCTTGCGAGATAATCCGTAAAGCTCTCCTGCCCCATGTCCGCCAGGGCGGATTTTAACAGCCTTAAAAACAAGAGCCCGGCGCAAACTCCCAGCACGATGCACAAAACTCCATCCCTGCCGCAGGCTCCCGCCAGCACAGTTGGGATCAGCAGCGTACTGACTCCCAATAAGTCAAAGGTAAACAGCCGGAATGCCTGGCGTCCCGAAATTTTATCATTTCCTGAAAACATTGCTTTTCCCCATTTCTACTTTTCTTTTATTTTTAATTTTTGGCGCTGGTTTCTCCTGGCAAAAATCGGCCGCCTGGTAATCTTCCAAAGAGGCTCCCTCCAGAGGAAGTCCCTCTGATCTTCATAGTCGTTGACGTCCGCGCCCACAAAAGGCATCAGATAAGGGATTCCGAAGCTCTTTAAGTGGGACAGATGGATCAGCACCGCAAGGAGTCCCGCCAGCATACCGAAAAATCCCATCCATGCGCAGATGGCGATAAAGAAAAACTTTAAGATGCGGAAAGCCGTGGCAAATTCCTCGTTGGGCACGGCAAAGGAACACAGCGCAGTAAAGGATATCACAATCACGACAATGGGGCTGACCAGATTCGCCTCCACCGCCGCCTGCCCGATGAT
>CANQUZ010000301.1 GCA_947627165.1 uncultured Roseburia sp. | reverse complement strand
ACCAAGACGGATTCGTCTAAAATTCTCTCCTGCCCGTCAAGGGTCACAAACTTCTCATCCTTTGCGGCGCGCCTTACTACGATTTCACTTCCCTCAATGGTATCTAAATCATATGCGTGCATCGGCTGTCCGTATTCTTCCATCACATAGTTGGTGATATCAACGATATTATTGATCGGACGGATGCCCTGCGCCGCAAGCCTGCGCTGCATCCATTCCGGGGAGGGCTTGATGTTAATATTTTTCACGACCCTTGCCGTGTATCTGGAACAGAGGTCTGTATCCTGTACCGTGACTTTCACATAGTCGTTGACATCTTCTCCATTGCCCGTCTCCGTCACCACCGGAGGGACAAACTCTTTCCCAAAGGTTGCCGCCGCCTCCCTGGCAATACCGAGGACAGAAAAACAATCCACACGGTTTGAGGTAATCTCATATTCCACCACGGTATCGTCTAACCCTAAATACTCCACGGCATTCACTCCCACCGGGGCATCCTCCGGTAAAATATAAAGGCCGTCCTCCGGCGCCAGCGGGAACATATCGCGGTTAGAGCCCAATTCCTCAATGGAGCACATCATGCCGTTGGACTCTATGCCCCGGAGTTTTCCTTTTTTTATCTTAATGCCGCCCTGGGTCTTACTGCCGTCGTGGCCTCCCGCCACCTTGCCGCCGTCCAGCACTACAGGAACCTTGCAGCCTTCCGCCACATTTGGCGCCCCCGTGACGATCTGGATGGTATCTGTGCCAATATCCACCTGGCAGATGACCAGTTTATCCGCATCCGGATGTTTCTCAATACTTTTTACCTGACCTATCACAATTTTCTCAAGGTCTTCATCCATATTCTCATAGCCTTCTACTTTAGAGCCGGATAACGTCATGGCGTCCCTGTATTCCTGTGGGGTACAGGAAAGGCCCGGCACTAAATCCTTTACCCATTTCAATGATGTATTCATGTTTCCTCCCATTCTGCCGCCTTCCGGCGGACTTTCCATAAAAGATTGAAGACTTCCATTTTCAATCTTTTCCTCATTCCTGCGCTGCTTTCTCTTCTATCACTGGTAGGAATCGATTGTTTCCTGCATTAAAACTGATTTAAGAACCTCTGGTCGTTTTCATAGAGCAGGCGCATATCGTCAATCTCATATTTTAACAATGCGATGCGCTCTAAGCCGATTCCAAAGGCAAATCCGGAATATTCCTCCGGGTCGATGCCGCTCATGCGGAGCACCCTCGGATGCACCATGCCGCAGCCTAAAATCTCAATCCATCCCTCGCCCTTGCAGAAGCGACAGCCCTTTCCGCCGCATTTAAAGCAGGTGACGTCCATCTCTGCGGACGGTTCCGTAAAGGGGAAATGATGGGGGCGGAATTTTACTTTGGTATCCTTCCCGAAGCGCTGTCTCGCGAACTCCGCTAACGTTCCCTTCAAATCGGAAAACGTAATATTTTTGTCAACGACCAGCCCCTCAATCTGATGGAACGAGGGGGAATGGGTCGCATCCACCTCGTCAGAGCGAAACACCCTGCCGGGCGCAATCATGCGGATCGGGAGCTTTCCCTTTTCCATTTCCCGCACCTGCACCGGTGAAGTCTGGGTGCGGAGCACGATGTTATCGTTGATGTAAAACGTATCCTGCTCGTCCTTTGCCGGGTGGTTCGCCGGAATGTTTAACGCCTCAAAGTTATAGTAATCATATTCTACCTCAGGGCCTTCCACCACTTCGTAGCCCATTCCAGTAAAAATGCGCTCCACCTCTTCTAAGGCAATGGTATTGGGATGGCGGTGCCCTACCTTATTTTTCCTGGCAGGCAAGGTTACGTCAATCACTTCATGTTTTAATTTCGCCTCCAGCTCCGCCTGCTCAAGCTTCGCCTTTGTCTCCTCCAACAACCGCTCAATGCTCTCCCGTGTGTCATTGACTAACTGCCCCACAAAAGGCCGCTCCTCCGGGCTGACGTCCTTCATGCCCTTTAAGACGGCGGTCAGCTCCCCTTTCTTTCCAAGAATCGCAACGCGCACATCATTCAGTTTCCCAAGGTCGCCAGACTCTTGTATCTGACGCATCGCTTCCTCTTTTATTTTCTGCAGTTTTTCTTTCATATTGTCCTCCATTCCAAAACATTTCCTGTTCCAATAGCCCCGTTCCCATCCGGCTCCGCTTATATGCGCAAAAAACCGCGGACATCTCATCTAGGGACGAAAAAATCCGCGGTACCACCCTGTTTCTTTTCTTTCTGCGCAGTTAAAAAACCGCCTCAAATCTCTGAAAAGCGCTCCACATACGTAACGTGCATGAACGTTATCCGCTACTGGCATTCACAGATACGACTCCTGTGCGAACTTCAACTGTTACCTTACCTTAAGCGGATTTTCAGCCGGTGACCCGCTCTCTCTGAAAAAAGTATAACACTCTACTATGGCCCTAAGCCACACAATCATTGCCTTTTCTTATAAAATCTAAGTTTTATTCTAACACAGGGGATTTAAAACATCAAGTAATTTCTTTGGGGAATTAATTTCGCTGTGCTGTTTTTGAGCTTCAAAATAGCAGACGTTACCCTCTCTCATTCATACAGTAATGAAAAATTTGGGGCATACTAGCCTGTAA
>CANQUZ010000300.1 GCA_947627165.1 uncultured Roseburia sp. | reverse complement strand
CACTGCTTTGCGGCGCACAGCGTCAACGTCGATTCCGCCGCCGTCGTCCCCGACTTCTATGATGACGTTATTGCCTTCCTGGAACGCCTTTAAGAAGATACTGCCCACTTCCGGCTTTCCTAACGCCCGGCGCGTTTCATTGTCCTCCAGGCCGTGATCTGCAGAGTTGCGGAGCAGATGCTGCAGCGGATCCCCAATCTGATCCACCACGGTGCGGTCAAGCTCCGTCTCCTCACCGGACATAAAAAGTTCCATGTTTTTATTTAATTTTCTGGACAAATCCCGAATCATGCGGGGGAATTTCGCCACCACGCTTTCAATGGGAACCATCCTCACTTTCATAACGGATTCATGGATGTTGGTTGTGATGCGCTCCAAATACTCAATCTGCTCATGGAACGTCTGGTTCTGAAAATTGCCTGCCTCCATGGTGCTGATAGACACCAGGCTGTTTTTCGCAATAATCAGCTCAGAAACCTGGTTCATCAGCGCGTCCAATTTTTCGATATCCACACGGACAGTCCGATTCGTCACAGGCTTTGCGGCCGTCTGTTTTTTGCTGTTCGATGCCGCAGGCGCTTTCGTTTCCGCCGCAGGCGCCTCCGCTGCCGGAAGCTGCTCCGCCGGGGAAGCCTCTGCAGAGGGTTTTTCTGCCGGAGCCTCTTTCTTTGGCGGCTCTTCCGCCTCCTCGTATTTGATTTCCTCTCCAAGGACGGCCTCAATTTCAGATACGGCCTTTGCAGCGTTTAAAATTTTATCCAGGCTCTCCCCGGATGCTAAGTAGAAGCTGAAGTCCAAATCAAAATGTTCCTGCTCGATTTCCTCGGAAGACGGGCAGTAAGCCAATATCTGGCCAAACTCTTCCGCCGCCTTAAATACCAGAAAAGCCCTTGCCGCCTTTAACAGGCATTCTTTTTGAATGTAAACCGTAATCCCATAGATATGTAATCCGCTGCTCTCCGCCTCTTTGATTTTTGCCTTCTCGGCATCCGTCGGCTCCAAGGACAGATATTTCTTTTCAAGGGCATCCCCCTGCTTTGCCGTTTCCGCCACAGTTTTCTCCGCCGCTTCCACCGGCGCGGCCTGCTGCGGCTTTGGCGCTTCTTCCGCCTCTTTCCCCGAAATGAAGTCGTTGAGCTCTTTTATGATCAGTTCGTTGTCTTCCGTCCCCTCATCAGAGCTGTCCTTAATATTGTTCAAATAACCTTCGATGGCGTCTAAACATTTAAACAGAAGGTCAATCATGGCGCTGTTGACCTTTAGCTTGTCACTCCTGACTTCCTGGAATACGTTTTCCATGTCATGGGTCAGGTGCTGCATCCGCTTAAAGCCCATGGTTCCCGCCATGCCTTTTAAGGAATGTGCCGCACGGAAAATCTCATTGATGGTATCCATATTTTCCGGTTCTTTTTCCAAAACCATAATGCAGTCGCTTAAATTCTGCAGATGTTCATCTGATTCATCAATAAATATTTCTAAGTATTGGCTTACGTCCATCTCAATTCACCCCCACGTTTTTTGTTATTGTCTGAGCAATTTCCGCCAGAGGGACCACTTCGTCTACCATTCCAGCCTCTGCAATCGCCTTCGGCATCCCATATACCACGCAAGTCTCTTCGTCTTGCGAAATCACATACACCGGTTTGCTTTTTGCCAGGGACACAATCGCATCGGTCCCGTCCGAGCCCATGCCCGTCAATACCGCGCACACGATTTCATCATATCCGCTATCCTTTAAGGAAGAGAATGTAATGTTTGCGCATGGCCGCAATCCCCCGATGGGAGGCTCCTCATTTAATTGGATTTTATGCCTTCCATCCGGACATTTCTTTACTTCCATGTGTTTTCCCCCCGGAGCAATGTACACACTTCCCTTTTCGAGGATATCTCCCTCCTCCGCTTCTTTCACGCGGATGGGGCTTATCTCGTTGAGCCTCTCTGCCATCGATTTGGTAAATCCCGCCGGCATATGCTGTACTAAAACCATGGGGGCGTCTAAATTGGACGGAAGAAATGGAATGACGCCCTGCAATGCTTTTGGACCGCCTGTGGAACAGGCAAGCGCTACAATCTTATTTCCGCCTTTTACCGCCTGTATTGTGTTTTTCAATGCCATCCTCCCTACGTTCCATCCTTGTTTTTCGCTTATCATCCTAACGCCGTTTTTCTCTCTGAGGCGTTCTTTGGAATGCGTTTCCGCAATTCATCATACCACGAATAATCCTTCTCATGAGTGCAAAGTCACCAAGAATAGAAATCTTTTTTATTATTTCTCTATGCCTCTTTGAATCATCTTGCGTTCTTCTTCAAAAATATACCGGATAATCTCTTCTCTGACATGATCGTCCTTCATCAAAAACTTTGCACGGATTTCAAATAAATCCGCCGCCTTTTCCAAAACGCGGCAATCGACAATCTCTGCCACGATGTCGTAGTGCTTATTTACACATTCGTTTTTCAAGTCAAAGGCTAACAGAAGAGCAGATCCCGCCTGCAGTTCCTCGTCCGTCGTAAAGCGGACTCCCCCGCCGCTTATGTCCAAAAGGCTTGCCGGGGTTTCCCGCCCCGCAAGGAAGTCTTCCTGTATGGCCGCTGTCACTTCCTCCAGGTTATAT
>CANQUZ010000299.1 GCA_947627165.1 uncultured Roseburia sp. | reverse complement strand
CATGGTATATGCCAAAATAGACGGGGTTGTGAAATCCGTCAGCGACATTGACAGCGGCGCGGACGGGGACGATTTTAGCGGCGACGGCGCGCTTATGGTGGTGACGGGACAGGAAGGCCTGTATGTCAGCGGCACGATTAGTGAACTGTTGCTCGATGAGATTAAACCCGGCATGGTAGTGACTGCAAATTCCTGGGAAACGGGCAATACGTTCCAGGCGACCATCACAGAGATTTTTGATTATCCTGTTTCTGGAAATTCCTGGGGCGATGGAAACCCCAACGTCTCCTACTATCGGTATACGGCATACATTGAGGACAGCTCCGCCTTAAAAAATGGGGAATATGTGGATCTTTCCATACAGACAGGTTCCTCCGAGGGCGGCGGCCTTTACATTGAAAAAGCCTATGTGCGCGAGGAGAATGGGAAACCTTATGTGATGATCGCGGATGAGAATAATCGCCTGAAAAAACAGTATGTCGTGACCGGAAAAACAGTTTACGGTTCCGCCATCCAGATTAAAAGCGGACTGTCAGAGACAGATTTAATTGCATTTCCTTATGGGAAAACGGCCGTGGAAGGTACGCTGGTTTCCGAAGAGGAAGCGACGATATACTATTAGGGAGGGACAATATGTTTGAGAATATAAGACTTTCTTTTCAGGGGATTTGGTCCCACAAAATGCGTTCCTTTCTGACCATGCTTGGAATCATCATTGGCATTGCGGCAATCATCGCCATTGTTTCCACCATTAAGGGGACGAATGAGCAGATTAAGGAAAACCTCATAGGCTCCGGCGACAATACCGTGGAAATATCCCTCTACCAGGGGGAATGGGAGTATGAGATGGAATATAACGGGATTCCGGCGGGAGTCCCCCTCGTGGCCGATTCGGTTTTGCAGGAAATAAAAGACATCGAGTCTGTGAAGAACGTTTCCTGTTATTTAAGCCGGCAGGACTACGGCGGAGTCTACTATCTGAATACCGCTTTGTCGGGCGGGTATGTCAAGGGCATTGATGCCGGCTATTTTGACACCTGCAATTATATCATGAAGGAAGGGCGGGGATTTACAGAAGACGACTTCTCAAAATACCGGAAAGTGGCGGTTTTGGATACAGAATCGGCGGAAGCCCTGTTCCAGGGGGAGAATCCGGTGGGAAGCACCATAGAAATCCATAGGGAACCCTATACGGTCATTGGAATCGTGACGAAAGCAAAAGTTTTTGAGCCGGTGATTAACTCGATTGATGATTATTATACTTATGCGCAGGAAAGCGCGGGTTCTGTTTATGTGCCGAACACCACATGGCCGATTATTTACCAATACGACGAGCCGCAGAATGTGGTGATAGCGGTGGACAGCACCGACAATATGACTTCTGCGGGAAAAGCCTGTGCGGATATCTTGAATAATTATCTGTCGCCAAAGGACGAGACGATTTCCTATAAAGCGAAAGACTTGTTAGAGCAGGCGCAGCAGATTCAGGAACTGAGCAGCTCCACCAACACCATGCTGATTTGGATTGCGGGAATTTCCTTAATTGTAGGCGGCATCGGCGTTATGAATATCATGCTGGTGTCCGTGACGGAGCGTACCCAGGAGATTGGTCTGAAAAAGGCGATTGGCGCAAGGAAAGGCAGGATCTTAGGGCAGTTTTTGACCGAGGCGGCGGTTCTTACCAGCCTGGGAGGCATTTTTGGCGTAATCGTAGGAATTATACTGGCGGAAGTGATTTCCTATGTCACCACCATGCCGGTGGCAATCAGCGTCCCGGCCGCAGTGGGATCTGTAGCGTTTTCTATGATTATCGGAATCGTGTTTGGCGTATTTCCTTCTTACAAAGCGGCGAATCTGAATCCGATTGATGCGCTGCGCCATGAATAAGCCTTGATGAAAACATATGGGAAGGGATTCAGATGAAAAGGATAATCATGTTTTCCGGCGGAGTGGAAACGCTCACTTATTTTTCAAAAGAGATGGCGAAGGAATTTGAACAGAGGGGATATCTGGTATTTTTTTACGATTTGCAGGGGGAAAAGGCGCAGGCAAAACGTCTGCGGAAATTTATCAAACCGGGAGAGACGGTGATGATTACCTTTAACTTCCAGGGGTTAGAGAAAGAGCCGGGGGTCTACTGTGAAAGGGAGGGATATCTCTGGGACGCCTACCGGGTACCCTGCTATAATATCGCCGTGGACCATCCCTATTATTACCATGACAGGCTTAGGGACCTTCCCCGGAGATATTATCATATCAGCATAGATAAATGCCAGGAAGCCTATTTCAAGACGTATTATCCGGAATATGAGAGCCTGGGCTTTCTGCCCTTGGCGGGAAGCAGGTATCCGGGGGAAATCGAAGGGCGGGAGCGTCCCACTGATGTGCTGTTTGCGGGAAATTATACGCCGCCCTCCTTTTGTGAGCCTTATATCAATGGGATTAATGAAGAGTATGCGGCGTTCTACCGCGGAATCATTGAGGAATTAATCGCAAAGCCAAATCAGACGGTGGAGGCGGTGGCAAAAAAGCACTGCGAGCGGGAACTTGGCAGTGTGTCGAAGGAGGATTTCCGCTTAGTGCTCCACAAGATGATTTTCATTGATTTATATGTG
>CANQUZ010000298.1 GCA_947627165.1 uncultured Roseburia sp. | reverse complement strand
GGAAGCGTCCGGCACAGCCAGCGCAATCCGATCCATCAGGGTAAAATTATCGTGGCAGGAGACGTAATTGACCGTCTGTGCCGGACTCGCGCACCAATCCGGCAGTCCTAAGAAGCATTTTTCCACCTCTCTCTCTCGCCCGCTCTGCCCCGTCACATAGCCTTTTTCCGAGGTGTCAAACACATGGCCTTTCAGCAGGTCACGGATGGTGTCGTTGAAATAGGCGAATCCCGGCGTCTGCCTGGAATTGGACTGAGTCGCCATCAGATAACCCTCTTTTGTCAGCCCGGTATACATATTCCACCCTTCCCCGTAAAAAATGACGTCGGGATACCGCCCGTGCACTTCCTTCACAATGGCGTTGATGGTTTCCGTATCCAAAAGGCCTGCCAAATCAAAGCGGAACCCGTCTATATGGTATTCCTGCGCCCAATAAAAGACCGAATCCACAATATATTTTTTCACCATAGAGCGCTCAGAAGCCGTGTCATTCCCGCAGCCGGAACCATTGGAATAATTTCCGTCCTGATCGATTCTTGAGAAATAGCCCGGAACAATTTTATTGAAACAAAATTGTTCTGCGTCATGAACATGGTTGTACACCACATCCATGACCACGCTGATGCCGCTGCGGTGGAGGGCCAGAATCATCTCTTTCAGTTCTCTGACACGGACCTCGCCATGATAGGGGTCGGTGGCATAGGAACCCTCCGGCACATTGTAATTTACCGGATCATATCCCCAGTTAAACTGCGGCTCCTCAAGCCTGGTCTCATCTACCGATCCATAGTCGTAAAAAGGCAGCAAATGCAGGTGCGTAACGCCCAGTTTCTTTATATGGTCCAGTCCGGTGGGATTTCCGCCCGGCGTTTTCGTCCCTTTTTCCGCCAGCCCCAGAAATTTTCCGGTGTGCCGGATGCCGGAGCTCTTATCGGAAGATACGTCTCGGATATGCAGCTCATAAATGACTGCGTCCGTGATGCCCCGCCCGGCATGGGGGGATTTGTCCTGTTCCCAGCCCTTCGGATTGGTGGAGCGCAAGTCAAGGATCATCGCCCGTTCCCCATTCACTCCCGTCGTTCTCGCATAGGGGTCGCACGCCTCGCGCGTCACCCCTCCCACCGTCACCTCATAAGTATAATAAATGCCGTTTAAATTTCCTTTTTTTTCCGCAGTCCAGACGCCCTGTTCCTCCCGCTGCATCTTTAGCTGTCTCTTCCATTCCGCCGCGTCTCCGGTTCCCTCTTTGTAAAGGTTTACCCACACTTCCTCCGCAGTGGGCGCCCATACCTTGAACGTTGTCTTCTCTTTGCTCCAGACCGCCCCCAGGTCATTTCCAGTGTATGTGTATTCTCTCTCAAATTCTTCCGTAGAATAGTTATTCGGTATCATAGTTTTCCTTTCCCTTCCTAAACATATCACATAACACAGTTATTTTATTGCGCAAATTATAACATATTCACAAGAAACATCAAAGTATTTTTGGTTATTTCTTCCACATTTAAATCCCTGCAAATTGCGCCATGTAGAGGCTGTAATAAGCGCCTTCTTTTTCCATCAGCTCCGCGTGGCTCCCCTGCTCTAAAATTCCGCCCCGGTCAATGACAAAGATGCGGTCTGCGTTCCGTATGGTGGAAAGCCTGTGGGCAATCACAAAGCTGGTCCTGCCGGACAACAGGGCTTCCATCCCTTTCTGCACTAAAATTTCCGTATGGGTGTCAATGCTGGAGGTAGCCTCGTCTAAAACTAAGATTTTGGGCATGGAAATCATGGTTCTTGCAAAGGCGATGAGCTGACGCTGCCCGGCGGAGAGGCCTGCGCCGTGTTCTTTTAATTCCGTGTCGTACCCTCTTTCCATTTTTATGATAAATTCGTGCGCCTTCACCGCTTTTGCCGCCGCTATCATTTCCTCCTCCGTCGCGTCTAATTTTCCATAAAGGATATTATCCCTCACTGTGCCGTGGAAAATAAAATTATCCTGAGTCATAACGCCCATCTGGCGGCGCAGGCTCTCGATGGAAATCTGCGTGAGGTCATAGCCATCCACCGTAATTTTCCCTGACTCAATCTCGTAAAAACGGCTGATTAAATTCACAATGGTTGTTTTTCCCGCCCCCGTAGGCCCTACCAAAGCAATGGTTTCGCCCGGCTGCACACGGAAGCTGACGTCTTCTAGCACCTTCGTCTCTGCAGGAGTCCCCTTGTCATAGGTAAAGCTGACATGGGAAAATTCCACGCTTCCCCTGATTTCCGGCAGTTCTTTTACATCCGCCCTGTCTGTGATATCTGCCTCTGTATCTAAAATATCAAAAATGCGCTCCGCCGCCGTGAGGTTCGTCACCAGATTATTGTAAAAGTTGCTGAGATTCATAATGGGATTCCAAAACATATTGATGTAAGTGCCGAACGCCGCCAATAGCCCCACGGAGATTTTCTCAAACCCCAAAAACCGGATTCCCACTAAATAGAGCATCATTGCCCCGACTCCCCAGCAGAAATCTACAATCGGCCCGAACAGATCCGCATAGGTGACGGCGTCCACAAAAGCCGCCTTATGCTCCTCCGCTAAATTTTCAAAAATTTCCTGTGTCTCCTCCTCCGCGCCAAAGCTCTGCACCACATT
>CANQUZ010000297.1 GCA_947627165.1 uncultured Roseburia sp. | reverse complement strand
CCATAGCGGAAGCCGATGTCGATGGGAGTAAGCTCCTGAAGAATCGCATGGGCACACAGGCGGATGAGGTTATCCGCTTCTATGGCTCCGTAGAGTTCGTTATAAAGCCTGAAATCATCGATATTCATCAGAATCAGCGTTATAGGCTGCCGGCGGTTGCAGCAGTCTGTGATATACTCCAACGCATATTTCCTGTTGTAGAGCGAGGTCAAATCATCCATAATCGAAGCGCGGTAGGCGTTCTGATACAGATTGGCATTGCGCAGAACAAAAGCGGAATAATAGCAAAGCTTTTGCAGGATGAACAGCTGCTCTTTGCTGAACGGAAGCGGATTCCCCGGCACAATGAACAGAAAACCGATAATCGCGCGCTGGTATTTTAAAGTGACAATCGCAGAAACGTGCTGGTCAATCAGCCATTGCCTTTGTTTGGGTGTCAAAAGAGAAAGTTCGGCGGAAGTTTCGCTAATGGGGAGAAACATTCCTGAGGAACTGAGATATCTCTTGATGTCTTCCGAGGGGGTGCAGCTGTTTTTTTCGTAGGTGATGCAGCCAAAAGCGCGGACGGTATGATAAGCGCGGCCTGCCTGTGTGTTTAAGGTGAGAAGAAGGCCCGCCGGCGCAAGCAGACGCTTAAAAAAATCCATCATGGCGTCATAAATCTTTTCCGGGTCAAAGGTGTTGATAACGATAGATAAGAAGTCATCTACGAAAGTTTCATACGATTTCATTTTTGGCGAATATCTCCTAAATTAAATTTTCATCTTGAGAATACCTGTGTACTATATTATACTATAATAAGAAAAAAATAACAATGGGAGACTTTCGGGAAAATAAAGCGGATTTATTAGAAGGAGGCGGCGGTGAGAAGAGAAGAATTTAAAATGGAGCGCACGGGGTTGCTTCAGATAGGCGATGTGCTGCCGATTACGGAAGGAAAACTCCCGAACTCTTACTACTATACACTGGGAAAGGCGTATGCCATGTCTGCAAATTATGCGGTCAGCGAGCGGATTCAATCGACGGAGGGCAAAGTGGCGGACATTAAGGAAACGGCTAAGGGATATTTTGTAACAGTTGAATTTGCAGAATAAATAAGGAAGGCAGAATGCAGACGGCATTCTGATTTTGAGAGGGAAACATATGCGTTATATACCGACAAGCAACCTGGTTTCAGGCATGGCCCTGGGGCAGGATCTTTATGACGGTTCCGGAAGGCTTTTGTTAGCAAAGCATCTGCTTTTGAGCGACGAGTACATCTCGAATTTGGAATTTTTGGGGTTTCCGGGGCTTTATATTGATGATGAGTTTACTAGAGGGATTGAGATACAGGAAGTCTTAAGCCCGCAGGTGAAAAGGCAGGCATTAGAGGCAGTGCATGGCCTTTTTTCCTTTGAACCGGACAAGAAAAATCTGCCGATTAGCGAGGTAAAACTTCGGATGACGGTGGAAAGCGTTGTAGACGACATCATTAACAGCGGGGACATCATGAACAACATGATGGAGATCCGGGATTATGATAATTACATCTACCACCATTCCGTAAGTGTGGGAACGCTTGCAGTCATGGTAGGGTCAAGATACGGACTGTCAAAACCGCAGTTGTTTGAATTGACGGCGGCGGGGATGCTCCATGATATCGGAAAGAAGTTTTTGGACATTAATATTGCCAATGGAGAGTGGCCGTTAAAGGGCGAGGAACGGGAAGCATACAAGAGGCACCCGAGGCTTGGAAGCGAATTTCTAAAGAGTTCCTATCAATTCCCTTCCCGCGTGTATACAGGGGTGCTGATGCACCATGAATGGTATAACGGACAGGGGTATCCGATGGGCAGCTCAGGAGAGGACATCCCGCTTTATGCAAGAATCATTAAATTGGTAGACTGTTATGATTCGATGGTGTCAAACCGTCCCAAGAGAAAGAACGTTCCGCCGTCTGATGCGATTGAGTATCTGATGGCAAGATCAGGCACCGAGTTTGATCCGAAGCTTGTAGATATCTTTATCCGAAAGATAGCAGTTTACCCTGTGGGATGCGAAGTGGAGCTCTCCAATGGCAAGCACGCAGTCGTGGCGAAAAACTTCAACGATTTTGTGCTGCGGCCTCTTGTAAAAGTGGTCGAGACGGGCGAGCTGTTAAATCTCAGGGACGACCCGGCGGCAAGGAGCATTACCATCGGAAGGACCGTGATGTAAGAAAGATGGAGTATTCCCATGAAGATATTATTGACAGCTATCAATGCAAAGTACATTCATTCCAATCTTGCAGTGTACAGCCTGCGCGCCTACGCGGAGAAATATGCCGCTTGGTCGGGGGACTGTGAAATAGCGCTTGCAGAATATACCATTAACCATTCCATCCCTTATATTTTGGAGGGGATTTACAAAGCAAAGCCGGATGTGCTTTGCTTTTCCTGCTATATATGGAATATGGCCTATGTGGAAGAGTTGATGGAAGAATACTACAAACTCTGCCCCGAAGTCCCTATCTGGGCAGGAGGGCCGGAGGTTTCTTACGAGGTGGAAACGTTTTTGCAACGGCATCCGGGCGCGCCCGGCGTTGTCATAGTCACTTCTATCACTCTTGCGCCGCCGTCGTACATAGCCTGCGCGTAGGCAACATA
>CANQUZ010000296.1 GCA_947627165.1 uncultured Roseburia sp. | reverse complement strand
ATACGAGACTGCTTATGAGCAGAACGCCCGTTCATGAGCAATTTTGAAGCCCGTAGTGCGGGATTGCGAATGGCGTGAGTTGAACTGTTACAAAATATGCCTTAACATATGGAGCCGGTGGACTGGCAGATAAAAAATATGCCTTAAAATGAGGAGTGCCTGAATACCCTTGCGGATATCCAGGCTATTATGAAAAAATCTATCAAGTATATTATGACAAATCCTCTAAAATGATTGACTGATATTACTATAACAGAAACATATGAACAGAATATGAACAAGAGTTAAACTTTTTCTAATTTTTGGATATAATCACGGTATTACGGCGTTAGTACATACAATTTTTGTTGAAAAACACCATTCGGATTTGGGTGGTATCCAATGAAGATTTATCGTAACAGTTCAGCCATAAGCAGTCTCGTAGGCGAATCATGCTTGCATGAATGAGCATACGAGACTGCTTATGAGCAGAACGCCTGTTCATGAGCAATTTTGAAGCCCGTAGTGCGGGATTGCGAATGGCGTGGGCTGAACTGTTACGATTTATCCGACCGAGCGATTTGTTTTCCTTGAAATCTTGTAAAAAATAGAATACAATAAAATAGAAATTGAGTGCGTGAATGAGAAGGGAGAAAACTTATGGAACATCATAATCCGCTGCTTACAGAAAATTCTGACGGCCATAAATTTATTACCATTGGGGAGATTATGCTGCGTTTGACGCCGCCAAGCTATGAAAAGATCCGTATGGCGACTAATTTTGAGGCAAGCTATGGCGGAAGCGAAGCGAATATAGCGTTAGCCCTGGCAAACCTGGGAGTGGACAGCACGTTTTTCAGCGTTGTTCCCAATAACAGCCTTGGCAAGAGCGCGATCCGTATGCTGAGAAGCAATGACGTACATTGCACGCCGGTGATTCTTAGCACGCCGGAAGAAACCCCTACGCATCGGTTGGGCAGCTATTATTTAGAGGCTGGTTACGGGATCCGCCCAAGCAAGGTAATTTACGATAGAAAGAACAGCGCGTTTGCAGAATATAATTATAAAAAAGTAGATATCAACGCATTATTAGACGGCTTTACCTGGCTGCACTTAAGCGGCATTACGCCGGCGCTGTCAAAAAGCTGCCGGAAACTTGTGATGGACTGCCTTAAGGTGGCAAAGGAAAAGGGAATTACCGTAAGTTTTGACGGAAACTTCCGCAGCAAGCTCTGGACCTGGGAAGAAGCGAGGGATTTCTGTACGGAATGCCTCCCCTATGTAGACGTGTTGCTTGGCATTGAGCCTTATCACCTCTGGAGAGATGAAAATGACCATAGCAAAGGGGATGTAAAGGACAATATTCCGCTGCAGCCAAGCTACGAGCAGCAGGATGAGGTGTTCCAGGCGTTTGTGGAGAAATATCCAAACTTAAAATGTATTGCCCGCCATGTGCGCTACGCCCACAGCGGAAGCGAGAACAGCTTGAAAGCGTATCTGTGGTATGAGCATCACACCTTTGAGAGTAAGCTGTTTACCTTTAATATCTTAGACAGAGTCGGCGGCGGAGACGCCTTTGCCAGCGGATTGATTTATGCCATGATGCATAACTACAAGCCTATGGATATGGTAAACTTTGCCGTGGCAAGCAGCGTGATCAAACATACCATCCGCGGAGATGCCAATATTACAGATGATGTCAGCGGCATCCAGAATCTGATGAATATGAATTACGATATCAAACGGTAAAGAAAGTCAATAAAACAGGAAAAGATGAAGTAGGTAATGATGAGGGTGTCTCCCAAGTTTTTGCGGGACGCCCTTTTCTCATATCGGAAAGGAACGTGTATTTCCAGGAGAAGGAGACGGAAATGGCAGGAAAAAAGGTAGTGGTTGGAATGTCGGGAGGCGTGGATTCCTCAGTGGCGGCATATCTGTTGAAGCGGGAGGGCTATGATGTAATCGGTGTCACCATGCAGATCTGGCAGGATGAGGACGAGTTCACCCAGGAGGAGAATGGCGGCTGCTGCGGCTTGAGCGCGGTAGACGATGCCAGGAGAGTGGCGGAACGGTTGGACATCCCCTATTATGTGATGAATTTCAAGCAGGAATTTAAAAAGAATGTCATAGATTATTTTACAGAAGAATATCTGCGGGGAAGAACCCCAAACCCCTGTATTGCCTGCAACCGCTATGTGAAATGGGAGGCGCTCTTAAACCGCAGCCTTGAAATCGGGGCGGATTATATTGCCACCGGACATTACGCCCGGATAGAACAGTTAGAAAACGGCAGATACGCCATCAAAAATTCTGTGACAGCGGCGAAAGACCAGACTTATGCCCTTTATAACCTGACTCAGGAGCAGCTGTCCCGCACTTTAATGCCGGTGGGAGCCTATCGGAAGGATGAGATACGGGAAATGGCGGAAAACATCGGTTTGACGGTCGCCCACAAAAAGGACAGTCAGGAAATCTGCTTTATTCCGGATCAGGACTATGCAGGATTCATTGACCGGGAATGCCCCAATGAGGCACCGCCGCCGGGGAATTTTGTGTCCCTTAGCGGGGAGGTCTTAGGGCATCACAAGGGAATCACCCATTATACCATCGGGCAACGGAAGGGGCTTGGCATCGCATTGGGATATCCGGCATTC
>CANQUZ010000295.1 GCA_947627165.1 uncultured Roseburia sp. | reverse complement strand
AGTCTCGTAGGCGAATCATGCTTGCATGAATGAGCATACGAGACTGCTTATGAGTAGAACGCCCGTTCATGAGCAATCCGCTTACGATAGTAAGCTTTGAAGTACGTAGTGTGGGATTGCGAATGGCGTGGGCTGAACTGTTACTTTTGATCTCACGAAAGACGTCTGAATGGATTTAGGGCAGATTCTTCTTATCCGTTTTGCAAGGAGGGGCGCATATGTTGTGCCAGAGGGTAATCAAATTAGATGCAATGCTCTGTACAGGATCTGACAGTCGGACGAAGCTTGTACAGAGGTAAAGACCATCGGAAACGGAAACTGCCGTTTTTCGACGGCCATGGATAAATCTTTCGTCCGCATTGGATCCTGAGCTTATGAGTTTGAACTAAAAAACGATAAGGAGAGGATTCGATGAATCAGAATTTTAAAAAATATATTGTTTTCTGGCTAAGCCAGTCCCTTTCGCAATTAGGAAGCGCGATGACAGGTTTTGCGATGATTTTGTGGGTGTATTCGATACAGCATTCCGCTATGACGGTATCGCTGATGTCGTTTTGCAATTATGTGCCCTATGTGATGGTCAGTTTATTTGCCGGGGCATTGATAGATACGCACAGCAAAAAGAACATTATGCTGGCTGCCGACAGCGCGGCCGCGTGCTGCACCCTTTTTGTGCTCATCCTGTTGTCCTGCGGCCAACTGCAGATTTGGCATATTTATGTGATGAACGGCGTCATCGGATTTGCGAATGCGTTTCAATCACCGGCGTCTTCCGTGGCAATGGGAATGCTCGTGCCAAAAGAGAAGCTGTCAAACGCCAGCGGAATGCTGTCCTTTTCCAACAGCCTGATTTCCGTCTTTGCCCCTGTGTTATCAGCGTCCGTCTTTGCCTGTGGGGGACTGGAAACGGTATTGATGCTAGATATCGGAAGTTTTGCAGCCGCATCTTTTGTCCTGCTGTTTTTCATCCGCCTTCCGGAGCGGACGGGAGAGGAAAGCGGGAAAAGAGAGGCTTCCCTGTGGCGCGACTGCCGGGAAGGATATGGGTTTCTGCTTCGCAATCGGGGAATTATGACGATTCTTTTAACCATGGCGATGCTGAATTTCTTTTCCCGGCTGACCTATGAAAATATCTTGTCACCTATGATACTTGCCAAAAGCGGAGGAAATGAGTTTGCACTGGGGCTGGTAAACGCCGCGATGGGCATTGGGGGCGTGTTCGGCGGAATCCTAGTTTCAGCTGTAAAAACGCCGAAAGACGCTTTAAAGGGAATCTATGTATCGGCGGGCATTTCCTTTTTGCTGGGCGATCTGATGATGGGAATTGGGCGGGAGCCTCTCCTATGGTCGCTTGCGGGCTTTATGGCAAGCTTGCCAATCCCGTTTATCAATGCGGGGCAGAATGTTGTCCTGTATCAGCTCATCCCCGCCCAAATGCAGGGCAGAATATTTTCTCTGCGGAATGCGATTCAGTTCAGCACTATCCCGGTGGGCATTCTGCTGGGGGGATTTCTGGCAGATTATGTATTTGAGCCATATATGCTGAATGAGGGGAATGTTGCCCGTTTTTTGCACTTTTTGGCAGGATGTGGGGAAGGAAGCGGCATGGCGCTGATGTTCCTTTGCACCGGGCTTTTGGGCAGCATCTTCAGCTTTAGCTTCTTCCGCCAGAAAAACGTTCAGGATTTAAGGAAAATTTTAAACGATTCTTCCCGCGAATCTTTATAGGTAAAGCCAAAAAAGGATTTCCATCAACGGAAATCCTTTTTTTTACCCTCATTGTTGGCTGGTGTTGGCTTGTGTTCGCCAAGTCTGGGATTGTATATATGTGCGCAAACAAGGCGATGTGTTTTTGCCTGCTGGACGTCTGACCGGAGCCACAGACCGCGTTGCTGTCTTAGGTTAGAAACTATTCGTTAAACTTGTGTTTTGCGAATAAATACTTCTTGCCACAACCACTGTCCCATGCTATAATATTGGGGACAGCTTATGCGCAGATTTCTTTGGAATCCAACAGAATGGTGAACGGACCGTCATTTAGCAAGGAGATTTTCATATCAGCGCCAAAGATTCCTTGTTCCACCACAGGAACTTCCAGCCGGCATTTTTGGATGATATATTCGTACAATTCCTTTGCCAGCTCAGGTTTTCCGGCATGGACAAAGGATGGCCGGTTTCCTTTTTTACAGTCTGCATAAAGCGTAAACTGGGAAATCAGCAACAAACTGCCGCCGGCATCTTTTAAGGACACGTTGGTTTTTCCGGCTTCATCCTCAAAAATCCGGAGTCCGATGAGTTTTTTGACCATTTTGTCAGCAATTTCCCTGGTATCTTCATCGGAGACGCCAATCAATACTAAAAATCCCTGCTGTATGGAGCCGGTAATCTCGCCGTTTACGCGGCAGGATGCCTCTGTGACACGTTGAATGACAAACTTCATAGAAATTTCACCTTTCTTGACATATGTTAAAATTTTAACAAACTTTATATTCCCTTTCTCCAAGGGGAACTTTACAATGCAATACGTCGCCTATTATTATAAAGGATTTTTTGCCCGCGCAAAAGAGAAAATAACGTTTTTGGGCGCAAAGATTGTAACAGTTCAGCCCACGCCATTCGCAATCCCGCACTACGTGCTTCAAAGCTTACTATCG
>CANQUZ010000294.1 GCA_947627165.1 uncultured Roseburia sp. | reverse complement strand
GCTGGAATATGTCTTGCAGGGCTGATGGACAAATTCTCCGATATCCGCAAATCCCAAGATGTCCGGAAGCCTTGCATCCATCTCCTCCCGGGAAAACCCCATCATCATGCCGTTTAAATATACATTCTCAATTCCGGTATACTCCATGTTAAATCCCGCCCCTAATTCTAACAGGGCGGAAATTCTCCCGTCGATTTCCACATCCCCGCTGGTAGGCGCCAGGACGCCGGTAATAATTTTTAATATGGTAGATTTTCCCGAACCGTTTGTCCCGATGATTCCAATGGTTTCACCCTTTTTCACCTCAAAAGACACATGGTTCAGCGCATGGTGTTCCTTAAAACGCTTTCTTCTTGCCAGCCCCAATGCGTCTTTTAAGCGGTCGGATGGCCGGTCATAAAGTTTGTATACTTTACAAACGTCCTCCACCTTGATTGCCAAATTTTCCATAAGCTGCCTTTCCTAATCTCTTTCTCTCTACAACACATCTGCGAAATGAACCCGCAGACGCTGAAATACAGATACGCCCAGCCACAAAAGAAACAGGGTAATCCCCCAGAACCAGGCAGTCAAGCCCGGATGCTCCCAAAATCCGATTTTGTGGATTAGCGCATCCCGGTATCCCGCCGTCACATAATACATGGGATTGAGCTTTAACAGCGCAAGCGCCCAGGCAGGAATGCTCTGCATGGATTCAAACGTCCACATGATGGGCGTCGCCCACATCCCAATCTGCAATATAATGGCGACGACCTCTTTCATGTCCCGGAAAAACACCGTCACGGCGCTGGTGGCATAAACAAGCCCCGTCACAAGCAGCGCCATGCAGAAAGAATAATAAACCGCCTGCAGCGCATACAAATCCGGCGTATATCCCATTGCGGCAAATACCACCAGCATAAACCCCAGGAAAAACAGATGGGTGAACAGGGCGGAAATTACCTTTATCACCGGAAGCATCTCAATCTGAAACACGACCTTTTTTACCAGATAACTGTATTCTACCAGTACGCCGGTCCCACCGTTTAAAGCTTCCTGAAAATAAAACCAGGGAACCAGTCCCCCCATGAGCCAGAGCACAAAAGGCACCTCCATCCCTGTCCTTAAGTCGCCCGCCCTCTGGTTTAAGGCTTTCTCAAATACAAACCAGTATAGCAGCACCGTAATCACAGGCTGGACAAACGCCCAGACAACGCCAAAATAGGAACCTGCAAATTTTTTCTTAAAATCATTCTTTGCCAGACTGGCAATCAGTTTCCGGCTGCCAATCAGGCGGGCAGGCAGGGAAGCGTTTTTCTTTTTTTCCGCCATTCCTCTACTCCTTATCTTACCATTCCTCGTTCCTTGCAGTAAGCGGCGAAACCGCCGTGCACTTTATCCTTGTCGGATAAAATCAAATCTTTTTCTTCCATTCCCTCCGGCATCATCCACTCTATCCCCAGCTCCGGGTCATTCCAGAGGATTCCCCCCTCGTCGCCGGGATGGTAAAAATCAGTCACTTTGTAACAAAATTCTGCGTAATCCGAAAGCACCAGAAATCCGTGCGCAAAATTTTTCGGCACAAAAAATTGTTTTTTGTTCTCTGCAGAAAGCAAAACGCCGTACCATTTGCCAAAGGTCTTAGAACCTTCCCGCAAATCTACCGCCACATCGAACACCTCTCCATTTACGACGCGCACCAGCTTGTCCTGCGGATGGTTCATCTGAAAATGAAGCCCCCGAAGCACGCCTTTCTTTGAGGCGGACTGATTATCCTGCACGAACTGGCAGTCAATCCCTGCCTCTGCAAAGTCCTGGTAGTTGTAAGTTTCCATAAAATAGCCTCTGGCATCTCCAAATACTGCCGGCTCAATTACTTTTAATCCCGCAATGCCGCCGCAATCCTCTGTCACTTTAATCTTTCCCATGGTATCTCCCTGTCCTTTTTACTTTTTACTTTTTATCACTTATTTTCTATTCTGTTATTTTTTAGGGATACCCTGACCGAATCAGGGTTCCCCCCGGCTTTACAGACCTTCCGCAATCTCCATCAAATACTTGCCATAATCGGTCTTTAACAGAGGCTGCGCCAGCCTTACCAACTGCTCTTTATCAATGAAGCCTCTTTTATAGGCAATCTCCTCAATGCAGGAGATATAAAGCCCTTGTCTCTTCTGAAACGCGGAAACAAAGTCTGCGGCAGCAAGAAGCATATCATGGTTTCCCGTATCCAGCCACGCAAAGCCGCGCCCTAATGTTTCCACCTGCAGCGTTCCCCTCTGCAGATATTCGTTGTTGACGGAAGTAATTTCAATTTCCCCACGGGCGGAAGGCTTTACGTTCTTTGCGATTTCCACCACATCATTGTCATAGAAATAGAGGCCCGGCACCGCATAATTGGATTTCGGATGCTCCGGTTTCTCCTCTATGGAAAGGGCTTTTCCGTCCTGGTCAAATTCTACCACGCCATACTCCCTGGGATCCCTGACATAATAGCCGAAAATCGTGGCCCCTTTCTGGCTGTCCGTGCGCTCTGCGGCGCTGCGCAGCACCTTAGAAAAACTCTGCCCGTAAAAGATGTTATCTCCCAATACCAATGCCACTGCGTCTTTCCCAATGAATGTCTCCCCGATGATAAAGGCGTCCGCAAGCCCCCTGGGTTCTTCCTGGATCGCATACGTAAAG
>CANQUZ010000293.1 GCA_947627165.1 uncultured Roseburia sp. | reverse complement strand
TGTGCGGCTGTCAAGGCACTCCTGCAGCACATCATGGAACAAAATAAGCAGACGGAGGCGCACGGAAAGAGAGAGTGAGCGATTCTGCAAAAGGTTGACGCTGGTAATCAGGCCGTTGATAAGCAGGTTGAACAATCCGTCGTCATCGCCGTTTTCTAACGCCGGGAAATCATCCTCCCCATAACCTATCAAAATGGGGTCTGTGCGGGAAAACAGCATCCGCGCAACCTCCGGGCAGGAAATATTAAGTCCTCCCAAAGCGAGGTCCCCGTATTGCCAAAATTCCCTTGGATAGCTGCGGCAGGTATAGCACATCCGTTCCGGTCCTAGTTCCCGATAGATTTCACAGAGATTCTGCTCATCCAGAAGCATACATCTATTCGCCTGATCCAGCTTCATGTAAGTTACGTTGTCTTTAGAATACATCGCATTTTTCAGCTTCTCCCCAAAAGGTCCGGATACGGAGCGATAATCTGACACCGCCTGTTCGTCCACCCCAATCCCCCATCCTGCGCAGCAGGTGTCCGGACACTCAGAACCAATGCAGTGAAACTCTTTATAAAAATCAACAAATACGTATTTCATAACCACTTGCCCTTTCATAAGCTTATTTTGCAGGATGATACCGATATTGCCATATTAAAAAGAGAGTGTCCCAAAGTCATTTGATTTTTGGGGACACCCTCCACAATTTCTTTATTTTCTTGAATTTTTTAAGAAATCAGGAATCTTAATGTCCATCGGCTGCACCGTACTTTCCGGTTGGCGCGGCTTTTGGATTCCGGAAAAAGATCCTGTAGACGCGGGCTGCTGGGAAGGCAGCACAGTTCCAAAACCGCCGGACATGGTGGACGGCTGTCTATTCAGTGCAGAAGAACCTATAGGTCTTGTGCCCTGATACTGCATCTTGGGCATTGTCTTGCCCTGCTGCGTCTGTCCTTCATTGTCAAGCCCAGTCGCGATCACGGTAATGGTCGCTTCATCCGTCATGTTCTCATCATATTTTGCTCCGAAGATAATATTTGCATTGTCTCCGGCTAAATCCTGTACATAACTTGCCGCGTCGTTGGCATCCATTAAGGAAATATCACCGGAAATATTGATGATGACATGGGATGCCCCGTTAATCGTAGTCTCAAGGAGCGGGCTGGCAACAGCAATCTTCACAGCCTCAATCGCCTTATCGTCTCCCTTAGCGGCGCCGATTCCGATATGCGCCATACCTTTGTCTTTCATAACGGTAGAGACATCCGCAAAGTCCAGATTAATCAACGCCGGCAGATTAATCAGATCTGTGATTCCCTGCACTGCCTGCTGCAATACCTCATCTGCCTTCTTCAACGCATCCGGCATGGTGGTACGCCTGTCCACAATTTCAAGAAGCTTGTCATTCGGAATCACAATCAGTGTGTCCACGCTGTCCTTTAACCGCCCGATTCCGGAAAGCGCGTTTAACATACGCTGCTTTGCTTCAAATTTAAAAGGCTTTGTCACAACGCCTACCGTCAATATGCCCTGATCTTTTGCAATTTTTGCAACGACCGGAGCGGCACCTGTACCGGTCCCGCCTCCCATACCGCAGGTGACAAAGACCATATCCGCTCCTTTGACTGCGGCTGAAAGCTCTTCTATGCTCTCCTCGGCAGCCTTCTCTCCAATCTCCGGCTGCGCTCCCGCTCCAAGCCCTTTGGTGAGCTTCTCCCCAATTTGTATCAATGTCGGCGCTTTGCAGAGCGTCAGTGCCTGTTTATCGGTATTCACCCCGATAAACTCTACTCCCCCAATATTTTCATCAATCATTCTATTTACAGCATTATTACCAGCGCCCCCAACACCAATCACAATGATTTTTGCACTAGCATCCGCTTCTGTTGTCATTATCTCCAGCAAGTTCGTTCCTCCTTCATTCTCTCCTATAATCCATCCAGCGCTATATCCCTTTGATATGTACCATCTTCCACTGATTTGATTATCCTATTATATGAAATGATCCTATATCCACTTTCTCATCATAAACTCATATACACTATAATATAATTTTTCTTTGAATTAATCAACTAATTTTTCAATTTTTTTATAAATCGGAGTAACAGTTCAGCCCACGCCATTCGCAATCCCGCACTACGTGCTTCAAAATTGCTCATGAACAGGCGTTCTGCTCATAAGCAGTCTCGTATGCTCATTCATGCAAGCATGATTCGCCTACGAGACTGCTTATGGCTGAACTGTTACTATAAATCGGATCGTTCAAACACAATGTCGGTCGTATCCGGCGTCCAACTGTCTAAGCGCAGGCTGCCGGAAAGTCCGGAAAGCTGCGGCAATATGACGGACAGGCGCACGATTTTCTGGGATAAATACTCATCAGAACCCACAATGACTTCGATATTGCCGTAAGTCAGCACCGGTTTTGTGGAACTGTCGTAATGAATCTGCTCCGGCGCAAGGTCATATTTTTTCAGCATCTGCGTCAAAGAAAGCAGATGGCTTAATACCTCTTCCTGTTCCAAGGGAAGTTTTTCATAGAGGACGACCGTGTCACAGGCGATTCCGGTAATTTTCGGCACTCCTTCGATCACATCCGACGACGTCTCCACCACGAACCCATCCTTGTCAAAGTAAGCGTACTGCCCTAAGGTTTCTATGTAAAAACTGCCTAAAATCCCTTTCTC
>CANQUZ010000292.1 GCA_947627165.1 uncultured Roseburia sp. | reverse complement strand
GATCAGAAATTCCTGTGTGCGGTAGACAATGGCCTTGACCAGGTGACGGTTTATAAAGTGAACTATGAGCGCGGAAAATTAGAGCTGATGGATATCATACGGGGGCCTTTGGATTCCGCCCCGCGCATGATCCGTTTCTCCCGAAACGGCCAATATGCTTACATTTTGTATGAGCTTTTGAATGCGGTGGAAGTGTATCAGTATTGCGTCGTAGATGGGGAGCCGGAGTTTGAAAAGATTCAGACCATTTCCACGGAGTACAAGGACGACGAGGATATTTGCTCCGCCTCCGGCATGGAGATTTCCAAGAGCGGCAAATACTTATTCTGCTCCAATGCCGGCGTAAATTCGGTGGTGGTTTTTGAAATCGACCCGGAAACCGGTATGCTCAAGGAGGCTTTCCGCACCAAAGTAGACAGCGATTACCCGAAAATGCTGGCGGTTTTTCCGGATGAGGAACATTACCTGACACTGAATAACGCATCGAATGACATTGTGTCCTATTCGATTCATTATAAAGAGGGCTATTCGCTGCAGTCCGGGAAACCGATTAAGGTGGATAAGCCAAACTGCATTTATATGCTGAAATTAGAAGAATAAAAGTGAGATGGGGCTGCTTTGCAGCCTCATTTTTTTGCCCAACAGACGCCGCTTGGAAAGGAAAAACTGCCAAGACAGGGGCATAGATAGGAAAAGAAAATCCCCGGAAAACAAATTCCAGGGAATGTTCTCTCAGGAAGCGGACACACTAAAGGCAGGGAAAGCGAAAAGGGGAGCGGATATGAGAGACGAAGAGAAGATACAGAGGCAGAAGGATTTTTTGGTCAACATTGCATTTTGGGGAGTGTGGTTTTTGATCGCATTCCTCTTCCTAAAAGCGGCAGGTTCTATCCTGCTGCCGTTTGTCATTGCTTTTATTGCGGCGTGGCTTTTGGCAAAACCGGTGAACTGGGTGACGGAGAGGACCCGCTTGCGGCGGAGCATAGTATCCGTTGTGGCGGTACTGCTTTTTTATGCGCTGTTTGGAGCACTTGTCTATTTTGTGGGAAGCCGTCTGATGCATCTGATTTATGATATCTTCTACGAGCTGTCGGATTTTTTTTCTGATGCCGTCATCCCGGCACTGCACAGATTTTTTTCCTGGCTGGAAAATCTGCTCCGCGTTTTTTTGCCGGCAGGATCTGGAAATTTGGGGGAAGATATGGCAAAATCCGCTCCCGCAGCTGCAGAAACCGCAGTGTCCCCCGTGATGGAGGAAGTCTCTATGCGCGTGGAAACGATGGAAAAAGCGGGGAAAGTGGTATCTGAATTATCCGGCAGCGTCATCAGCGGCGTGTCCGGCATGGCGGCAGGGATTCCGGGCGTTCTGATGAATCTTTTGATTACAATGATTGCAACGGTGTTTATGGAAATAGAAATCCACAGAATCGTGGGGTTTTTCCAAAAACAGATTCCGGAAAAATACCAAAAAATACTGCTGGAGAGCAAAGATTACGCTGCCGCTGCCATCGGCAGATGCGTTTGGTCTTATTGCCTGATTCTGGGGATTACTTTTTTGGAGCTGTGTGCGGGGCTTTCTCTGCTAGGGATAGAGCGCGCTGCGGCGATTGCCCTGATTGTATCGGTTCTCGACATCCTGCCCGTTCTGGGGACGGGGACGGTGCTGGTGCCCTGGGCGGTTATTGCCTTTGCCGCCGGAAAGCTTTCTATGGGCGCGGGGGTGCTGTCCCTCTATCTTGTCGTCACGGTTGTGCGCAATATCATAGAGCCTAAATTGGTGGGGCGGCAGATGGGGCTTTCCCCGGTGGTGATGCTCCCCTGTATGCTGGCGGGATTGAAATTTTTCGGAATCGCCGGTTTATTTCTGCTTCCTTTGGGGGCGTCCCTATTAAAAAGCCTGAATGACAAAAGAATCATTTCCATTTTCCGCACGTAAATTACCGTCTGCCCTTCTTAAGAGTTGTCTGAAAATGCCGATATATACAATAGAAAATCCGTAATGTGCACCCAGCTCATAGTTGATGTCACAGAAAGATAAACGGAGTTATCAATAACGCCGGAAACGGCAGTGTTCAAGGAGGAAAACATATGGGACAGGTAAATAGCGTAGCAGGAAGCTATGCGGCTGATTATCAGTACCGCACAGAGCAGGCAAAGAAGAATGAGCGCAGCGAGAAAACCGGAAATTATGGCAGGACCATCGGCGATCCGGTACTAAGCGAGAAAGGGCAGAAGTATTATGAGGGCCTGAAAGCGAAATACGGAAATATGGACTTTATTTTGGTTTCCCCGGAGATGAAAGAGGAAGCGGAGAGAAATAAGGGGATGTACCAGGGTTCCAAAGAGCTTATTGTGCTGATCGATTCTGACAAAATCGAAAAGATGGCGGAGGATGAGGAGTACCGTAAAAAATACGAGGGCATCCTAAGCGGCGCCACTGCAAAAATGCAGCAGATGAAGATGCAGCTCGGCAACAATGCCGGGGCAGTGAAGTCTTTCGGCATGACCTTTGACGACGGCGGGAACGCGTCTTTCTTTGCGGTCATCGACAAATCTTTAGCGGCGCAGAGAGAGCGAATCAGCGAGAAGAAAGCGGAAGCGGCAAAGGAGCGGAAAGCAGAGGCGAAAAAAGAAGCGGAGGAAGCGAGAAAAGCGAAGCGGGAAGAGCAGAAGGCAGACAGGACGAGAGAAGATC
>CANQUZ010000291.1 GCA_947627165.1 uncultured Roseburia sp. | reverse complement strand
AGATTGAGGATGGCAGGATGGCGTCCGACATTACCGAGCTTCTCATGGGCAACGACGTGCCTCCCCGCAAGATGTTTATTTATGAACACGCGAAAGACGCCGTGTTAGATATCTAAGCAGTCAGGACAGCGGCTGCAGAAAGGTCAGAAAATCAATGAGACAGGAAGAACAGATTATCCGCACCGAATATTCAGAGCTCATGCAGAAATCCTATATTGATTATGCCATGAGCGTCATTGTGGCGCGCGCCCTTCCGGATGTGCGGGACGGGCTGAAGCCGGTGCAGAGGAGAACCCTATATGATATGTATGAGCTTGGCATCCGGTACGACAAGCCTTACCGGAAAAGCGCCCGCATTGTCGGCGATACCATGGGTAAATACCATCCCCACGGCGACAGCTCCATTTACGGGGCGTTAGTCGTCTTAGCCCAGGATTTTAAGATGGGACTGCCTCTGGTGGACGGCCACGGCAACTTTGGCTCCATTGAGGGAGACGGGGCGGCGGCAATGCGTTATACCGAAGCGCGCCTGAAGAAAATTACCCAGGAGGCGTATCTGTCAGACTTAGATAAGAATGTCGTGGATTTTGTGCCGAATTTTGACGAGACGGAAAAGGAGCCGGAAGTGCTGCCGGTGAAAGTGCCGAACCTGCTCATAAACGGTGCGGAAGGAATTGCGGTGGGCATGACCACCCGCATTCCGCCGCACAATTTCGGGGAAGTCATCGACGGGGTCATTGCCTATATGAAAGATCCGGACATTAACACAGAGCAGATGATGCAGTATATCAAAGGCCCGGATTTCCCCACCGGCGGCATCGTGGCAAACAAGGACGAGCTTTTAGCGATCTATTCTACGGGCATGGGAAAAATCAAGATTCGGGGAAAAGTGGAGGTAGAGCAGGGCAAGGGAAAGAAAGACCGCCTTGTCATTACCGAAATCCCCTACACCATGATTGGGGCGAACATCGGAAAGTTTTTGAATGATGTATACAGCCTGGTGGAGAGCAAAAAGACCAATGACATTGTGGACATCACCAACCAATCCTCCAAAGAGGGTGTCCGCATCGTCTTAGAACTGCGCAAAGGAGCCGATGTGGAGCACTTAAAAAACCTGCTCTACAAAAAGACGAAACTGGAAGACACCTTTGGCGTGAATATGTTAGCAGTGGCGGAGGGAAGGCCGGAGACTATGGGAATCGTGCCCATCATCCGCCACCATGTCAATTTCCAGTACGAAATCGCCGATAGAAAGTACCGAACGCTCCTGGCGAAAGAATTGGACAGGAAAGAAGTCCAGGAGGGCTTAATCAAGGCGGTGGATGTCATCGATTTGATTATCGAAATCCTGCGGGGCAGTAAGAACGTAAAGGATGCGAGAGCCTGCCTGACCGAGGGCGTCACCGACCACATCGCCTTCCGGTCGGAACAATCGAAAAAACAGGCCGCAAAACTCCGCTTTACCGAACGCCAGACGACGGCGATTTTAGAGATGCGCTTACAGAAGTTAATCGGATTAGAGCTGGAGGCTTTGCTGAAAGAGCACGAGGAGACTTTGAAGAACATTGCGCGTTACGAGGAGCTTTTGGGCAGCCGTTCCGCCATGGCAAAGGTAATCATCAAGGAGCTGGAAGGGTATCAAAAAGAATACGGCAGGCCGAGGAAAACTGTCATCGACAACCTGCAGGAGGCAGTCGTGGTGGAGAAAAAGACCGAGGAGATGGACGTGGTATTTTTAATGGACCGCTTCGGCTATGCCAAAACCATTGACGTCGCCGCTTACGAGAGGAATAAGGAGGCTGCGGATACAGAGAACCGGTATGTGATTTTCTGTAAAAATACCGACAAAATCTGTATTTTTACCAACACAGGACAGATGCACCTGCTGAAAGTATTAGACCTGCCCTTTGGAAAATTCCGCGACAAGGGCGTCCCCATTGATAACCTCAGCAATTACGACAGCAGAACGGAAAATTTTGTCTATATCATGAATTTGTCCGCCATCAGCAGTTCCCGCGTCATGTTCGGAACGAAAAACGCCATGCTGAAAGTCGTGGACGGAGCCGAATTTGATGTGGCAAAACGCACCACTGCCGCCACAAAGCTAAACGAGGGGGACGAAGTGATTTTCGTCAAGGTGTTTTCTACGGAAGAGACTTTGGTCATGCAGTCCGGGAAAGATTTCTTCCTGCGAATTGACGCCTCTTCCATACCGGAGAAAAAGAAAGGCGCCGCGGGGGTGCGTGGCATGAAACTGAGCGCGGGGGATTCCCTTACGGCAATCTATCTGTTAGGGGCGGAGGAAGAGCGGAGCGTGGAAGTGAAGGGAAAGGAAGTTGCCCTGCACCGCCTGCGCCCCGCCGGCCGCGATACGAAAGGAACAAAGAAATAGACGCAAGGAGGAATTGCAGCTATGTCAAAAGAGAAAAAACGGTTTGAACTCTGGCAGATTCTCTATCCCATCGCGATTTATTATGTCGTCTCAAGCCTGGCATATTTCGGGCTGGAGGTATTTCTCGGAGTCACCACAATAGAAACCTATATGACGCGCCAGATGCTCTCAGCAGCGATCACCATCCCCTTTCTCCTAAAATTTTATATGCAGGACAAGGGGGAGCGGGAGGCGGTAACCGGAGGAAAAACCTTCCGGTTAGACGGCGCGCAGATTAAAAATAGCATTCTGATCATCGCAACCGTAGGCGCCGCCGCCGTCGCGGTCAATAACCTGATTGCCATGACGCCC
>CANQUZ010000290.1 GCA_947627165.1 uncultured Roseburia sp. | reverse complement strand
CCTGCGCCCCTGCGTTAGAGGTCATGATGATAATCGTATTTTTAAAATCTACTTTCCGCCCCTGAGCATCGGTAATGTGCCCGTCATCCAGCACCTGCAATAAAATGTTAAATACGTCCGGGTGCGCCTTTTCGATTTCATCAAACAATATCACAGAATATGGGTTTCTGCGCACTTTCTCGCTGAGCTGCCCGCCGTCTTCATGACCGACATATCCTGGCGGGGAACCAATCATTTTTGAAACGCTGTGCTTTTCCATGTATTCGGACATATCTACCCGTATCATAGACTGCTCATTTCCAAAAACCGCTTCCGCCAACGCCTTTGATACTTCTGTTTTTCCCACTCCGGTGGGGCCTAAGAAGAGAAACGATCCAATGGGGCGTTTGGGGTCTTTTAGCCCAACCCTGCCTCTCCGGACTGCCTTTGCCACAGACGATACGGCGTCTTCCTGGCCGATAACCCGCTTGTGGAGGGTAGCTTCCAGCTTGCGTAGCCTTGCCGCCTCCCCCTCTGCAAGTTTTTTCACGGGAATTTTCGTCCAGCCGGAGACGATATCGGCGATTTCTTCCTCTCCGACAGTGAGATTCCCTCTCCGCAGTTCCCGTTTTGTTTTTGCGTAGAGTTTTTCCAATTCTGCTTCCGCCGCGCCTTTCTCGGCTTTCCAACCTTTTGCAGCCTCAATATCGCCTTCTTTTAAGGCTTCCAGGATCCGGCTTTCTTTTTCCTCAATTTTCTTTCTCAGCTCTACGACTTCCTTGGGATGGGAACCGACTCCGAGCCTTGTTTTGGCAGCCGCCTCATCCATCAGATCGATTGCCTTATCCGGAAGGAACCGGTCGTTGATATAACGCGCCGACAGGCGCACGGCGGCTTCCACCGCCTCGTCTGTAATCTTTACCTGATGATGTTTTTCATATTGGCCGCGCAGCCCCTTTAAAATTTCTATGGCGGCTTCTTCCGTGGGTTCTTCCACGGTCACTGGCTGGAAGCGCCGCTCCAATGCCGCGTCTTTTTCTACGTGTTTCCGGTATTCATCAATGGTGGTGGCACCGATAATCTGTATTTCTCCTCTGGCAAGTGCCGGCTTTAAAATATTGGACGCGTCGATGGCCCCTTCCGCCCCGCCGGCGCCAATGATGGTGTGAAGTTCATCAATGAACAGCAGTACGTTTCCGGCTTTTTTCACTTCCTGGATAACTCTTTTGATGCGCTCTTCAAACTCACCGCGGTATTTTGAGCCTGCCACAATCCCGGAAAGGTCTAAAGATACCAGCCTTTTTTTCAGGACTGTCTCCGGCACCATCTCTGTGACGATCCTCTGGGCGATTCCTTCTACAATCGCAGTTTTTCCCACGCCAGGCTCTCCGATAAGGCATGGGTTATTTTTGCTCCGCCGGCTTAAAATCTGTATCACTCTGTCGATTTCTTTTTCTCTTCCTATAACGGGGTCTAATTCTCCCTCTCTGGCTAACTTTGTCAAATCTCTGGAATAGAGGTCTAACACCGGTGTTCCGCCGTCTTCCCGTTTTCGTATGGGTTTGCCATTCTGAAAATCTTCTTTATACAGGTTGGCGTCCTCCCCCATGGCGATGAGGGTATCTACATACATTTTCTGGGTATTAACCGCGAGGGTATTTAACAGCCTCGACGCCACACAGTCGGCCTCTTTGATGATGGCGAGCAAAAGGTGTTCCGTCCCGATTGTTTCGGAATGAAACCGCGCGGCTTCCCTGGAGGCTCCGTCTAGCGCCCGCACTGCCCTGGGCGTGTATTCCGGCGTTTCCGTGGCAAGCGCCTGCGGGCCAGGCGCTATCAGTTCCGCTATCAGTTCCGTGACTTTTTCCAGCTCTACGCCGTTTTCCATTAATACCTGCGCTGCCGTGCCCGTACCTTCTTTTAAAAGGCCTAACAGAAGATGTTCCGTACCAATATAATTATGCTGCATGGATTTCGAGATTCGTGTCGCCAAATCCACTGCTTTTTTTGCTTTCGCTGTATATGGTGTCTGCATTCTTTTTCCTCTTTTCTCCGAAAGCTTTCAAAACTTCCATTTTTTATAAATCATTAAAGTCGATGACTTCGATTCCGTTTTTGTCCTTTTCTTCTGTCGCTGCCGCTTTGCGCGCCTGACCGTCATCTGCGTTTCTTCTGGATGGAGCAGCTTCCTGTTTCCCGGCCTCCCTGCGCGTCTGTCCGGCATCTGCAGTCCTTCTGGGGGGAGCGGCTTCCTGCCTTTCTGTTCCTCTTTTCTTTTCCGACGGCGTAGCGTCCCGTGTCTTCGGCGTTTTCCTTTGCGCCTGCTGTGGTTTTTTCTTACGCTGCGTTTGTTGTTCCTCATAGGAATCAAACTCTTCGCTGCTTCCCTTTCTATATAAGATAAGGTTTATTATGACAACGAGCAGTAAAACTGCAATAAATATCAGTACGCCTATTGTCGTTCTGGAAAAGGATTTTTCTTTTTTCAATTCATTTTCCAGCTTGCTGTACTCTTCTTCAAAATATGCCATAGCCGCTTCTTCCTCTGTATCCTGCGGCTCCTCTTCCATCTGAACCGCTGCGGCATTTCGGATATGCCTTTGGTACGTCTTTTCTAACGCGTCATACTGATACCATCCTTCCGCCCCGTCCTGATTCACAGCGTAAAAAAGAGCAAAATCTGACGCTTCTTCCCCTGCCAGCGCATACCCACTCATAGTTTCCCCATCATTTACCGTGATATCCATCGGCTGCCCGCTTTCTGCAGAGGTTTC
>CANQUZ010000289.1 GCA_947627165.1 uncultured Roseburia sp. | reverse complement strand
GACCCCATAAAAAGAATCTAACCATTTCAATCTGTTAGCTGTTAACTTAATGACATTGATGGCTGAACTGTTACGATAGAGATTTCGAGGGACAGCAGTTTGTCTTGCTTTCCTCTAAAAACTTTGTTAGAATAAGCTGATTTCAATTCTATTAGAAAACCATAAGATGATGTGGAGGGTTCCTTGAAGATTACCATAGCCTGCGTAGGAAAAATCAAAGAATCATTTTACCGTGAGGCGGTCGCCGAGTATGGGAAGCGCCTAAGCCGTTATTGTAAATTAGAGATTGTGGAAGTTCCGGATGAGAAAACTCCGGACAACGCCAGCGATTTGCAGGAACGGCAGATCAAAGAGAAGGAGGCGGATAAACTGCTGTCGCGGCTGGAAAAATCCTTGACGGAAGGGACTTTTGTCTGCGCCCTTGCCATTGATGGGAAGGAGCTGGATTCAGAAGAGCTGTCCCAAAAAATAGAGCGTCTTGGAGTTTCCGGAATCAGCCACATTATTTTTTTAATAGGAGGCTCTTTGGGAATGTCCGACAAACTGTTGGAAAAAGCGGATATGAAACTGAGCTTTTCCAAAATGACGTTTCCCCATCAGTTGATGCGGGTGATTTTATTAGAGCAAATCTATAGAAGCTATCGGATTATGAATGGGGAGCCTTATCACAAATAAAAACGGCCTGATGAAAAACCATTGTAATGACAATCACAGAAAGGACAGAACCGTTCAGCCCGGCACGAAACAACCGGCGTTTTGTGCGTAAGAACAGGATTTCAAAACACACAGGAGAGGAAGAGGGAAGACTTATGACAAAAAAACAACTAGCCTTAGAAGTAATCGCGCGGTTAAAAGAAGCCTATCCGGACGCAGGATGCACCCTGGATTATGACCAGGTATGGAAATTGCTTGTCAGCGTCCGTCTTGCTGCCCAGTGTACGGACGCAAGAGTCAATGTGGTGGTAGAAAAACTCTACGAAAAATTTCCGGATGTGGATGCATTAGCCGCCGCCTCCGAGGATGAAATCGAAGAAATCGTCCGTCCCTGCGGATTGGGAAGAAGCAAAGCCAGAGATATCAGCGCCTGTATGAAAATGTTAAGAGATGAATACGGCGGAAAGGTTCCGGATGATTTTGACGCCCTGTTAAAGCTGCCGGGCGTGGGGAGAAAAAGCGCAAACCTGATTATGGGGGACGTTTTTGGCAAGCCCGCCATTGTGACAGATACGCACTGCATCCGCCTGACCAACCGCATTGGCCTGGTGGATGGCATCAAAGAGCCAAAAAAAGTGGAAATGGCGCTCTGGAAAATCATTCCTCCGGAGGAGGGAAGCGATTTCTGCCACCGCCTGGTATATCATGGAAGGGATATCTGTACTGCAAGGACAAAACCTTACTGCGAGAAATGCTGCCTTAACGATATTTGTAAAAAGAATGGGGTGAAAGGGTGACGAAGACGATGCGGATGTATGATTTGATTGAAAAAAAGAAACTGGGGGGAGAACTTTCCAGAGAAGAAATTTATTTTATGATAGAGGGCTTCACCAATGGAAGCATTCCGGATTATCAAATGTCGGCTATGACCATGGCAATCTGCTTTCAGGGGATGAGCCGTCGGGAAACGGTGGATATAACCCTTGCTATGAGGGACAGCGGGGAAGTCCTGGATTTAAACGGGATTTCCGGCATAAAAGTCGATAAGCACAGCACCGGAGGCGTAGGCGATAAGACATCCCTTGCGCTCCTTCCTATTGTGGCGACCTTAGGGGTTCCGGTGGCAAAAATGTCGGGCAGGGGACTGGGGCACACGGGAGGAACCATTGATAAATTAGAATGTTTTCCCGGATTCACCACAGAAATGACCAGGGAAACCTTCATCAAAAACGTCAATGAAGTGGGCATTGCCGTTTCCGGCCAGACAGCGGACTTAGCCCCCGCGGACAAAAAACTCTACGCGCTCCGGGATGTGACGGCGACCGTGGATCAGATGGCACTGATTGCCAGTTCCATCATGAGTAAAAAATTAGCCTCCGGCAGCGACGCCATTGTATTAGACGTAAAGACCGGAAACGGGGCTTTTATGAAAACTTATGAAGCTTCGGTAGAATTAGCGGAAGCGATGGTTTCCATCGGCACCATGGCGGGAAAAAAGACAGCCGCAGTCATCACAGAGATGGAACAGCCCTTGGGATTTGCGGTGGGCAATTCCCTAGAGGTGATAGAAGCCATTGAAACCCTAAAGGGAAGTGGGCCGCAAGATTTCCGGGAAGTCGTATTTGCCTTAGGCGGGCAAATGCTGCAGTTAGCCGGCCGCGCTTCCAGCCAGAAAGAAGCGGAAGCATTGATGCAGTCTGCCATTGAGGACGGTTCTGCTTTGGCGAAACTGGCGGAGTTTGTAAAAGCCCAGGGAGGCGATCCGGCCTATGTCTATGACACGTCGCTCTTTCCGAAAGCCGCTTACCAGACGGAGATTACCGCAAAGGAAGACGGTTTTGTGCATCGGATTTACGCGGAACAGATCGGAATTGCCTGTATGGTTCTGGGCGGGGGCAGGGAGACAAAGGAAAGCGTGATTGACCACTCGGTGGGGATGATTTTAAACAAAAAAATCGCAGATCCCGTAAAAAAAGGGGAGACGCTTGCCACCATTTACGGCAACGATAAGGGGAAAATGGAAACTGCCGCCCAAAAGGCAGTTTCCGCCTATGTGATTTTACCTGAAAACATAAGAAAGCCGCCGGTAGTACGGACTTACATAACT
>CANQUZ010000288.1 GCA_947627165.1 uncultured Roseburia sp. | reverse complement strand
GTAGGGCATCCACAGTAACCCATGCCGGAACGGATACCGCCCACTAACTGGTATACCGTGTCTTCGACATTTCCCTTGTAAGCGACGCGCCCCTCTACGCCTTCGGGGACTAATTTCTTTGCGCCTTCCTGGAAGTAACGGTCTTTGCTGCCGTTCTCCATTGCCGCAAGAGAACCCATGCCGCGGTAAACTTTATATTTTCTTCCCTGGTATAATTCAAACGTTCCGGGAGCCTCATCGCATCCGGCGAAAATGCTTCCCATCATGCAGACATTAGCGCCTGCGGCTAAAGCCTTCGTCATGTCGCCGGAATATTTGATGCCGCCGTCGGCAATGATAGGAATATCAAATTCTTTTGCCGCATTGTAACAATCCATGATGGCGGTAATCTGGGGAACGCCGATTCCGGCAACCACGCGGGTGGTGCAGATAGAGCCGGGGCCGATTCCGACTTTTATGGCGTCCGCGCCGGCGCGGATTAAATCAAGGGTAGCCTCTCCCGTAGCGACGTTTCCGGCAATCACCTGCAAGTCGGGGTATGCGGCTTTAATCTTCTTTACGGCTTCCAGGATATTTTTGGAATGGCCGTGGGCGGAATCCACTACGATAACATCCACATGGGCCTTAATCAATGCCTCCACGCGTTCCATCATGTTTCCGGTGATGCCGACGCCGGCGCCGCAGAGCAGACGTCCCTGGGAATCTTTTGCGGAGAGCGGATATTTTATCTGTTTTTCAATATCCTTGATGGTAATAAGGCCTTTCAGACGAAACTCGCTGTCTACAATCGGAAGTTTTTCTTTTCTGGCTTTTGCAAGAATTTTTTTCGCTTCTTCTAAAGTAATGCCTTCCGGAGCGGTAATCAGATTTTCAGAAGTCATGCTTTCTTTGATTTTCTGAGAAAAGTCTGTTTCAAACATCAGGTCGCGGTTGGTAAGGATGCCCACCAGTTTGCCGCCTTCGCAGATTGGGACGCCGGAGATACGGAATTTGCGCATCAAATCTTCTGCATCCTGCAGCGTATGATCCGGGGAAAGAAAAAATGGATCCGTGATGACACCGTTTTCTGAACGTTTTACTTTATCAACTTCCTCTGCCTGAGCCTGAATAGACATATTTTTGTGAATAATACCAATTCCACCCTGCCTTGCCATGGCGATTGCCATGCGGTGTTCTGTAACGGTGTCCATCGCAGCGCTCATCATTGGGATATTCAGAACAACCTTTTTGGTAAGGTGTGTCGTTAAATTAATCATGTTTGGAGTTACTTCTGAATATTGTGGAACTAATAAGACATCATCAAAAGTAATTCCCTCACCGATAATGGTTCCCATTTTGTTTTCCTCGCTTTCTTCCTATTAAAACGTATAAAAATAATAATGTATAAAAGTCATCCGCGGAACGCTGATTTCACCAGTGTTTCCTCGGAAGGTACTTAGTTTTTGTATGATAGCAAAAAAAAATCTATATGTCAATGAAATATAAGACTGTATTCATAAAAAAAATGATATATAAGTAAAACTAATAAAATGATTGGGGAAAGCTTATGGCAATGGATATTCACAAATGCAGGGATGTATGTTATGATGACAGAAAGCGCAGAGTGAAACCTGTAGAAAACAGAGGGAAGGCGCGCAGAAATGAGGAAAAAATGGAATTTCGACCTTGCATAGATATTCACAATGGAAAAGTAAAGCAAATCGTGGGAGGCACGTTGGAGGATGCGGGCAGCCGGGCGGAAGAGAACTTCGTTTCCGAGCAGGATGCCGCCTATTATGCCGGACTTTATCAACGGCAGGGAATCCGGGGAGGCCATGTCATCTTGCTGAACCCGGCGGGCAGCGCTTATTATGAGGCTACCAAAGAGCAGGCGCTTAAGGCGCTTAAGGCATATGCGGGAGGGCTTCAGGTTGGCGGAGGGATTACGCCGGAAAATGCAGAAGAATTTTTAAGGGCCGGCGCCAGCCATGTCATTGTGACTTCCTATGTATTCGATGGGGGCAGCATCCACTATGGACGCCTTGAGGAATTAAAGCGGACGGTGGGAAAAGAGCATCTGGTCTTGGATTTGAGCTGCCGCAAAAGGGAGGGTTCCTATTATATAGTGACAAACCGCTGGCAGAAATTTACAGAAGAGGCGGTTCGGGAGGAGCTGTTAGAAGAGCTGTCCTCATTCTGCGATGAGTTTCTAATCCATGCGGTGGATGTGGAGGGAAAGTCGTCCGGCATCGAGGCGGAGCTGGTTCGCCTCCTGGGGGAGTGGGGGAAAATCCCCATCACCTATGCAGGCGGCGTAGGAAGCTTTTCGGATTTGGAGCTGCTGCGGAAGTTAGGGAAGAACAACTTAAACGTTACCATCGGAAGCGCCCTAGATTTATTTGGCGGCCCGATGCCATATCAGGAAGTTCTGGATTATATTGGTAAGGAGTGATGAGAAAATATGAGTAAATATACAAAACAGGATATCATCCGTATCGTGGAAGAGGAGGATGTGGAATTTATCCGCCTTCAGTTCACGGATATGTTTGGCACCTTAAAGAATGTGGCGATTACATCAAGCCAGTTGGAAAAAGCCTTAGATAACGAATGTATGTTTGACGGGTCTTCCATTGAAGGGTTTGTCGATGTGGATGAAAGCGACATGTATCTGTACCCGGATCTGAATACTTTTGAGATCTTTCCGTGGAGGCCGCAGCAGGGCAAGGTTGCGCGCCTGATCTGCGATGTCTATAAATATGACAGGACTGCGTTTGAGAGCGAT
>CANQUZ010000287.1 GCA_947627165.1 uncultured Roseburia sp. | reverse complement strand
CATAAAAGTCCATCGGCTATTCCTCCTTGCCTTAAAAATCTGTCAGTGTCCCGTCTCCGTTTAAAACCTGCATCTTTTTCTCCACTTCATCTAACATGGCGTTGCAGTTTTGTAATGTCTCGATTCCCTTTTGATACAGCAGAAAGGAATCGTCCAAGCTGATTCCCGGCTCCTGCAGTTTTGCAATCATCTCTTCTAATTGCAGGAATTTTTCTTCTAAAGTTTCTGTTTTCTCTATGTTCTGACCGTTCTCTTTACTCACTTGCGACCTCCGTGACCTTTGCTTTTACTGCGCCCTGATAGAAATGGATGTTTAAGACGTCCCCTATGGAAACGTCGGAAGCCGCCGTCACCACCGCGCCCGCCGCATCCGAAACATAAGCGTATCCCCTGCTTAATTTTTTTGCGGGAGAAAGGCCCTCCAACTGTTCTGACAGCAGAGCCAACCGATGACGCTTCGACAAAAGTGCCCTCTCCATGGCGCCTAAAAGTTTTTCTTCTAAATCCGCTGCATATTTACGGTTTTCCCGCAGCCTTCCCATAGGGCTGAGATACCCCAGCTTTGTCTTAAGGTGTTCGTACGCCATCCGCTCCTGCCCAATCTTTTGGGACATCAGCAAAAACAGGCGTTCTTTTGCGTCCTGAATCTGAGCCTTGCAGGCATAATAGTCAAAGACCGCCAGCTCCGCCGCCGCGGAAGGCGTTGGCGCCCGCAGATCCGCCACAAAATCTGCAATGGTGGTGTCTGTCTCATGCCCCACCGCTGAGATGATGGGCGTGCTGCATTCAAAAATCGCCCGCGCCACTTCCTCCTCATTAAATGCCCACAAATCCTCAATGGAACCTCCGCCTCTGCCTGCGATAATGACGTCCACGCCGAATGCGTCCAATGCCCGGATTCCGTTTATGATGCTCTCCGCCGCGCCGTCCCCCTGCACTTGAGCCGGATATAAAATCAGCTGCACATAGGGATTCCTCCGTGCCGCGACATTGCGGATATCCTGCACCGCCGCACCGGTAGGGGCCGTCACCACGCCGACGGTTCTTGCAAACCGGGGGATTGCCTGCTTATATTCCTTTGCAAACATCCCCATCTCTTCCAGTTCCCGTTTCAGCGCCTCAAATTTCAGATACAGGCTGCCGGCGCCGTCCAGTTCGATTTCCCTCGCATAAAGCTGATATTTCCCATCCCGCTCATAGACCTCTACGGAACCGGTGACCACTACGTTGTCGCCCTCTTTCATCTGAAATTTTAGTCCCCGCCTGTTTCCGGCAAACATTACGGCGTTTATCGTCCCTATGGAATCTTTTAAGGTGAAATACAGATGGCCGGAAGAATGGTATTTGCAGTTTGACACCTCTCCTTTGACGCTGATTCGCTGCAGCAGAAAATCCTGTGTGAACATATGTTTGATATATGTATTTACCTGTCCTACGGAATAAACGTTTTTCATCATGCCAATTTTGCCAGTACCCCATTCACAAAGGAAGGGGAATCATCCGTCCCATACTGCTTTGCCAGTTCCACCGCTTCATTGATGGCGACTTTGGTTGGGATTTCCTCCTCAAATTTCATTTCATAAACCGCCAGGCGAATCAGCGTCAAATCCACTTTGCCCATGCGGCTGGTCTTCCACCCTTCGGAAACTGCGTTTACCGCCTCGTCAATTTCCGCAATATGGTTTAGGATCCCTTTGCATTTCTCAGAAATATATCCGGCGTCTTTTTCACTCCACGCCTCCTGCTCCCCGGCGCCCGCTTCAATCTGCTCCATCATGTCTTCCGTATTGTGAAACTCCGCACGGAATAACATTTTAAAAACCTGTTCTCTTAATTCTCTCCTTGTCATACCTAAAACCTTTCTGCGCCCTCTTTCTTCTCTCTGTGAAAAAAAGGGTGTCGCAATGACACCCTTAACGATTTTCCCAAAAGCACTATTTATTGTTGCCCATGTCCACACTTGCGATACGGATGTTCACAACGGATACTTCCAAACCTGTCATATTTTCAATCGCATTTTTTACTCGTTCCTGCACTTTTGCCGATACCTCCGGAATGGCGTAGCCATAAGAGATATTCAGCGCCACGTCCACCGTCACCGTATCGCCCTGCACCTCAACGCGAATCCCTTTTGATAAGTTCTTCATGCCGAGCCTGCTGACCAATTCATTTGTAATGTTGCCCGCCATGGAGCCTACGCCCTCTACCTCTGTGGCTGCCAAGCCTGCAATGATGGCGACAACCTCGTCCGCAATCTTGACTTCTCCCAGATGACCTTCTTTTATTTTAAATGTCTTTCTATCTTCACCCATTGCCAAATGCCTCCTAAGTGATATTATGTGATTATTATAACAGACTATTCCTATTTTGGGAATAATATAAACAATAAAGATTTCTATAAATTTACAAAGTTTTTCTAAACACGCCGTTTTCCCAGGATTTCGGCTGTATTGATAAACTCATAGGGAGTCTGCTGGTAAACGTAGTAATTAAGCCAATTCGAGTAGAGGATATTGCCGTGGGAACGCCACTGCAGATGCGGCCGCCTCCGCTCGTCATCCTCCGGATAGTAATTCACCGGCAGCGCAATCTGCAGCCCCTTATCTTTATCCCTTTTGTACTCCTTATCTAACGTAATCCGGTCATATTCCGGATGCCCCATCACAAAAATCCTCTCTCCCTCATTTGCGATGGCAAGGAATACCCCGGCCTCGTCAGACTCCGCAAGGATCGTCAGGTCTTTGACCTTCCGGATTTCCTCAGCGGGGACTTCCGTGTGCCTGGAATGAGGCG
>CANQUZ010000286.1 GCA_947627165.1 uncultured Roseburia sp. | reverse complement strand
GCTGTTTCCGCTGGCGTTAATCCCGTCGTCGGAAGAAACAATGTCAATCGTTCCTCCCGCTATGGTGACCTGAACCGCTTCAATCCCCTCATAACACGACGGTATGCGGATATTTCCCGATTCCATATAGAAATAAGCCGTCTCATCATCGTTTGACACCGTGATGCCATCGTCAGCAGCCGATAGGGTGAAATCCGCATCCTTAATCCTCACGCTCTCATTCGCATGAATACCGTCCTGCGCGGCGTCTACGGCAATCACGCCCCCTGTCACGATGAAATCATCATTGCACACGATGCCATGCTGATATTCCGCCGTCACATTTAGGGAACCGCTTCCGTTTATCGTCAAATCATCTCTGGAATAAATCGTTCCGTCTACGTTTGCGGAAACTGCGTCCTCACTGTATGCGGCTCCGGAAGAAACAGAATTTTCCGTTCCGTCCCTCAAGGTTAAAAACACCTTGTCTGCCTGCTCTATACGGACTGCAGCATCCTCCTCACAGTGGATAGAAACGCCGTCAAACATCAGCCAGATCTTATCGTCACGTTCTGCCTCAACCAGAATTTTCCCATTGGTCAGTCCGCCGGAAATCACATATTCCCCCGCGCCGATAATATGAATATCATTGCCATAGACATAGGCGCCAGTGCCGTTTATGGCGCTTCCATCATCAGACAGAACAATTTTTGTGGCATTTTTCGTATCCCACGCCCCATCCTGATCCTTTTCCGTAAAAAATCCGCCGTCGCTTTCCTCACCAGAGATGACAGACACGCCAAAGGCTTTTCCGTTTAAGAACCAAACGGTTACAAGCAGCGTAAAAAGGATGATGCCCATACAGATTTTGTCAATATGCTTGCTCGTTGACATAGCTTCTCCTTACCCCATATAATCTCCGTGATAGCTTACCAGCACCGCGCTGACGACCCCCTTCATCTCAGAGAGGATGTTGATGAAATCGGTATTCTCATCCTTGAGCCGTATTTCCATGTTAAGTTCAATCATTCCTTTCTGCGCAGTCTTGCTCTTGACGGAGCAGCGTTCTGACATCTTCTCAAGATATGCTTTTGCTTCTTTCTCACTCTCATGGTTTTCGCATTGCAGAACAACGATATAGGGGTTGCTGTGAGATTTCCGATTGACAAACACCAGCAGAATCAAACCGATAAAAACGCTGCCAATCACGGCAAGCGGGATCATACCGGCAGCCAGGACAATCCCGGCAGTGATTGCCCAAAACAGAAATGCAATATCAAGCGGTTCTTTAATTGCGGTCCTAAAACGAACGATCGACAAAGCGCCGACCATACCAAGAGAAAGCACCACATTAGAGGTCACGGCAAGGATCACAGTTGCCGTAATCATCGTAATTGCCATCAGCGTCACGCCAAAGGAGGATGAATACATCACTCCGGTGTATGTTTTCTTGTAAACGAAAAAAATAAAAACCCCAAGGCCAAAGGCTAAAACCAAAGTGAGAAGCATATCTAAGATGCTCACGTTTGAGATGTTATTGAGAAAACTTGATTTGAAAATATCGCTAAAAGTCATAGAATGGTTCCTCGTCTTTCTGAATATATGGTTTTATCCATAGATACGGCACTGCGCGTACTTGGAAAAAGCAGCCGCCCTCCGTCCGGGAAGCTGTATGGCGTCACGAATGATATCCGGGAGAAATGCATCCCATTTTACTTCCATCAGGATGGGGGCATCTCCCGCAGGCACGGTCACAAACCCGCTGTTTAAAAAGTCCGTGCCCCGCAATCCGGTACGGATGCCATAATCAAAGGTCACACGCACATTTCCAGGACGGTACACAAACGGCTCGCGCACATAATCCACCACCGTTTTCGGCCTCAGCCCTTCTGATTTCATTTTGCAATATAATTCCTGCACCAGCGGCCTGGAGCTTTCCATCATCCATGCCACTTCTCCGTTTACAAGCGCCTGCGCCTCCTCCGCCGTAATCTGCGCTGACTGCTTGCTGCAAAGCCCATTCCTCTTACTCTTTTTTTCCAACCGCAGCAAGCCAGAATCCCCATTATAATAGCGGATACGGAATTTTTCCCGCCGATCCACGCCGTCCACCTTTTCCCGCAGCGCCTTGTCTGTGGGGCTGTCAAAATACAGGCTGCGGACAAGATACTTTCCATTTACGGCATTGGCATCCAGGTCCATAATTGCCCGCAGCCGCGAACGGAGTGCCAGGTAATCCCCAAGGCTGATTTCAATTTTCCATTCATGTCGAAACTCCATCGGTCCGTCTTCTCTCCTTTCTTTCTTCGGAAAGATTGTAGCGCATCAAACTTAGGCGAACCTTAGCCGCCAATCGTCTTGAGTGAATTGGAGACCAACTCCTTTTGAATCGTTTTATGGAAATATGACCGTAAACAGAATGGAATCCGGCGGCAGATAAGATGCCTTGATGGTTCCTCCGCACCGCTCCACGATTGTTTTTGCAGCGGAAAGCCCTATGCCGTAGCCGCCATTTTCCTGCGTCCGTGCGGCATCGGCACGATAAAAACGGTCAAACAGTTTTTCCGGCTCACATTCCGGGAGTTTTTCACATTGGTTCTGGATTCCCAAAACAATGTTTTTCCCGCGGCGTTCCAGGGAGATGGCAACGCTTCCTTTGGAAGGAGCGTATTTCACAGCGTTATCAAGCAGAATGGAAACAAGCCTCCGGATCTGCTCTCTGTCTGCCTTCATGGAAATGCCGTCCTCAATCTGCTTTGTCATGGCAAGCCCTTTCAGTTCCATCGGCTCTGTAAACATCCCCAAAATTTCCGTCACTATGGAAGACAGGG
>CANQUZ010000285.1 GCA_947627165.1 uncultured Roseburia sp. | reverse complement strand
TTTTTAAGATGGAATCCGCATAGGGGAAACTCGGCTGGTGAATCGCCTGGATGGTCCGCTCGCAGGCTGCGGTAATGATCTCTAAGGAGAAGCCGTAATCGGATTTCCATTTTTCGATAAATTCCGCTTCCGAGGAGACGAGATCCCTGCCGGAAATGCCGAATGCCTTTTTTACGGCAAAATAAGCCTTGCTGTGAAGCTGCGCTTCCCTCTTGGCGTCCGTCACAGTCTGAATGCCCTGCTCCGCCCACTTTAAGGCGGTGGCCTGGATATAGTGAATGCTGATGTGACCTTTTGTGACGCAATATTCAATGAGGTACTCTATCAGGTCGGTGGAAAAACCAAGCCCGTCATAAAGATAAAGCAGGGTATCCACGTCCGTGGGCGTTAAAGTGCGCCCTAAATAGCGTTCTGTAATAAATAAAAGCTCTGCAATCTGCTCTTTCTCGCGAAACGCTTTGATGTCGTCCGCCGTGTAAGCTTTCTTTTCTGCAATGACGGCTTTGTTGTTAGCGGCATCTAAGGAGGCATCGTCGGAAGAAGCTGCCTCCGGCTGCTTTATCATGTCTGCGGCTGCAGCCTCTGTCTCTAAGCCCTTGGCTTGCCCGCAGGAAGCGCTTTTCTCCCGGTGCGGGGAATGCAGTAAATGCACACCTGTTAAATTCTGGTTGCCGTCGTATTCTAACTGAAGCAGATTCATGCGTTCCCAATAGCACAACGCACGCCTTACGTCTTTTTCCGTATGTTCAAACTTGTCCGCAATAGAGGAAAGCGAGATAGAGGCATCCGGTGTGTTCATCATTCGCAGCAGATACAGATAAATCTTAACAAATTCTCCATTGGCATCGGACATGTATTCATCAATAAAAATATTGGAAACACTCGTAGCGGTAGTTTCGCTGTCGCTGTGTATCAGAATTTTTGACATAACATATCCACCCACTTTCAAAAAAAGCTTTTTTACGTCAAAATTATAGCACAGGAATTTTCAAAAGAGAAGTACCTTTTTTGCTGTAAATCCAGTAAAATCAAGGGTTTGGAGAAATGTGGATAATGTGGACAAAATGTGAGCATAATTTATGTGAAAGATTATGGAAACTAGTAAAAAGCTCCGGCGCAGGGCAGTGCGGGGAGCTTTTGAATCAAAACGCCGATTTTGTTATGTAAACAAAAAAAATCCACATTTAAAAGTTGAAGTTTTCCCCAATTAAATGTGGATAATGTGGATAACTTATCGTCCCAGGAGGCGTTCACCAAGGTTTACAATGTCTCCGGCCCCCATAGTTATCAACAAGTCGCCGTTCATACAATTTGTCAATAAAAATTTTTCGATTTCCTCAAAAGAGGGGAAATAATGGCAGTCGCATCCGGTTTTTTCCAATTCTTCCAGCAAATCCCGGGAGGTGACGCCGTAGGTGTTTTTCTCCCGCGCGGCGTAGATGTCCGTGAGAACTACCACATCGGCCATGGACAGCACCTCAGCAAAATCCTTGAGGAACGCCTTTGTCCTGGAGTAGGTGTGAGGCTGGAATACCAACACCAGGCGTTTATGCGGATAATTTTTGGCAGCCGCCAAAGTGGCGCGTATTTCGGTGGGATGATGGGCATAATCATCAATGATGGTAACGCCGTCCACAGAGCCTTTGTACTGAAAACGCCGATCTGCCCCGCCAAAAGCGGCAAGGCCCGCAAGGATGGTTTCCTTTGGGAGCTTTAATTCCAGGGAGAGCGCAATCGCCGCCAGGGCGTTGGAAACGTTGTGCATTCCGGGAACATTTAAGGTGACTCTCATAACCGGCGTATCGCGGTACATGGCAGTGAAGGAGGCGCAGGCGTTTTCCCGGATATCAACGTCTGCCGGATGGTAGTCGCAGCCGTCACTAAGGCCGAAAGTGACCACCTTGCGCTGGCAGCCGCGGACGAGTTCCTGATAATCTTCGATTTCTCCGTTGATAAAGATAACGCCGTTGCTTCTGGTATTTGAGATAAATTGGCGGAATGAATGGCGGACATCCTGAATATCATGAAAGAAGTCAAGATGTTCTGCCTCCACATTCAGGACGATGCTGTATTTTGGGTAAAAATGCAGGAAGCTGTTGGTATATTCGCAGGCTTCTGAGACAAAAATGTCGGATTTGCCCACCCTTAAGTTGCCGCCTAAAGCTTTCAGGATTCCGCCTACCGTAATCGTGGGGTCGGCGTCCGCCGCCAGAAGGATCTGGCTGATCATGGAAGTGGTCGTAGTTTTGCCGTGCGTGCCGGCCACCGCAATGGAATTTTTGTAATTGTCCATGATTTGTCCAAGCAGCTCGGCGCGGCTCATCATGGGGATTCCAAGTTCTTTTGCGCGCTGAAATTCCGGATTGTCCTCCCGGATGGCCGCTGTGTATACCACAAGGTCGATGCCGTCTGTGATGTTGGCGGCTGACTGGCCGTAGGAGACAGCGACTCCCGCTTCCTCTAAGTGTCTGGTGAGTTCTGATTCTTTGGCGTCAGAGCCGGAAACCGTAAAGGATTCCTCTAATAGGATTTCCGCAAGGCCGCTCATGCTGATGCCGCCGATGCCAATAAAATGGATATGTATGGGATGTTCAAAATCAATGTGATACGTCATTGCCGTTACCTGCCTGTTTTTATTTTTTAAGATAATTTCATAATAGATAATAAGCCCATTATAACCTTATATGATTAATTTGCAAATTCTTTTACAATAAAATTTTTTGACAAAACGTAACAGTTTGGCCCACGCCATTCGCAATCCCGCACTACGGGCTTCAAAATTGCTCATGAACGGGCGTTCTGCTCATAAACAGTCTCG
>CANQUZ010000284.1 GCA_947627165.1 uncultured Roseburia sp. | reverse complement strand
AAGAACAGGCTGATTGAGGATACCAAGGCAAAGATGTCCTTAGACGATTTGTTCTCCCAGATTCAGTCCGGAAATGTCAAAGAGTTAAACATCATCGTAAAAGCAGACGTGCAGGGATCCGTGGAGGCAGTGAAACAGAGCCTTGTAAAACTGTCCAACGAAGAAGTGGTGGTAAAAGTGATTCATGGAGGCGTAGGTGCCATCAACGAATCAGACGTCAGCTTAGCGTCCGCATCCAATGCCATTATCATCGGCTTTAATGTGCGCCCGGATCAGACGGCAAAGGTCACTGCGGAGCGGGAAAATGTGGATGTCAGACTTTATAAGGTCATCTACAATGCCATTGAGGACGTGTCCGCCGCAATGAAGGGAATGTTAGACCCCATTTTCGAGGAAAAAGTGCTCGGCCATGCGGAAGTGCGCCAGATATTTAAGGCTTCCGGCGTCGGCAATATTGCAGGCTCCTATATCCTTGACGGCGTATTCCAGAGAGGGTGCCAGGTACGCATCTCAAGGGAAGGGCAGCAGATTTTCCAGGGCAATCTTGCATCCTTAAAGCGCTTCAAGGATGATGTGAAAGAAGTGAAAGCGGGATATGAATGCGGCCTCGTAGTGGAAGGGTTTAACGATATTGCAGAATTTGATATCGTGGAAGCGTTTACCATGGTGGAAGTGCCGCGCTAAAAAAGCCGCTTAAGCGCAGGAGGGAATCCTGCGGTGGGAGATGGAGATAAAGATGGAACCTTAAAAGTTCCATCACGGGATTTGTGTCTGCGCGCTGCAAGCCATTACAGGACTGACACAAATCCGTTTATGCAAAGCCTCAGCAAGGCATAGGCAAAAGCAGCGCAGAAACGGGGTTAGAAATGAGAAAAAACAGTATCAAAAATACCAGAATCAACGGTGAGGTGCAGCGGGAATTGAGCAACATCATCCGGGGGGAAATCAAAGACCCGCGGATTCATCCCCTCACAAGCGTTGTGGCGGTGGAGGTGGCGCCGGATTTAAAGACCTGCAAAGCGTACATCAGCGTCTTAGGGGATGAGGAAGCCCAGAAAGATACCGTTGCCGGCCTGAAAAGTGCAGAAGGATTTATCCGCAGCAAACTCGCAAAAAGCATTAATTTGAGAAATACTCCGGAAATCAGATTCGTATTGGACCAATCCATTGAGTATGGCGTGAAAATGTCGAAAATGATTGATGAGGTTACCAAAGATATCAAAACCGCCGATGATGCGGATGAGGAGCAAAGGGAAAACATATGACAAATCTGGATGTGTTTTTAAAAGAGGCGGGGACCGTCGCCATTGCCGGCCATATCAAGCCGGACGGCGACTGCGTGGGCTCCTGCCTGGCTACGTATAATTATATCAGGACCTATTATCCGCAGATAAAGGCGGACTTGTATTTAGAGCCGATTCCCAATGTTTTTAAATTTTTAACCGGGGCAGGAGAAATTATCAGCGAGTACCCGCAGGATAAGGCCTACGACCTTTTTATTGCGCAGGACTGCGGGGACGAGGGGCGGCTGGGAGAGGCAGTGAAATATTTTTCCACTGCCAAAAGAACCGTCTGCATTGACCATCATATCAGCAATCAGAGTTTTGCCATGAAAAACTATATTTTCCCGGAGGCGAGCTCCACGTCGGAGCTGATTTTTGAATTGCTTCCAAGAGAGCGCCTTACCAAGGAGATTGCGGAATGTATCTATACCGGAATCATCCACGATACCGGGGTGTTCCGCTATTCCTGCACGTCTCCCAAAACCATGGAGGCGGCGGGAGTGCTGATATCCCTGGGGATTAATTTTCCCAAAATTGTGAGCGAGACTTTTTTTGCCAAGACTTATATCCAGACACAGGTCATGGGACTTGCCCTGCTAAAGAGCCGGCTGCACCTTGGCGGAAAATGTATTTCCAGTTTTCTCACCTTAGAGGAGATGCAGCGGTACGAGGCGCTTCCGAAACACTTAGAGGGCATCGTGAGCCAGCTCTGTGTAACGAAGGATGTGGAGGCGGCCGTTTTTTTGTATGAAACGGAGCCGGGAAAATATAAAGCCAGCACCCGCTCCGTAAATTATGTGGATGTGTCGCAGATTGCAGTCAAGTTCGGCGGCGGCGGGCATATACGTGCCGCGGGATTTTCCATGGAGGGAGAGCCGGAGAGGATTGTGGAACAGATTGTCTCAGAGGTTGCGGCACAGATGTAATGGAACCGTGATCGGGCAGGGATTTATTCTGCGGAGATTCCGAGGAAGGGGTATTTCCGTACACAGTATTTTCTGCCGGATGACGTTTATCTGTTAGAAATGTAGAGAAAATGCAGGATAGGCTGCTGGGAGAAACTATGATAAGCGGAATTATAAATGTATACAAGGAAAAGGGATATACTTCCTTTGATGTGGTAGCGAAGCTACGCGGGATTTTAAAGACGAGGAAAATCGGGCACACAGGGACGCTTGATCCGGACGCGGAGGGGGTGTTGCCTGTGTGTCTTGGCAAAGCCACAAAAGTTTGCGACCTCTTAACAGATCAACAGAAAGAATATGAGACGACGCTGCTTCTGGGAAAAGTGACGGATACCCAGGACATTTCCGGCACTCTTTTGCAGGAGCGGGAAGTGGCGGTGACAAAGGAGCAGGTAAGGGATACGGTTTTCAGTTTTGTGGGAGACTATATGCAGGTGCCTCCGATGTATTCGGCATTAAAAATAGGCGGGAAGAAACTCTGTGACCTGGCTAGAGCCGGGGTGACGGTGGAGCGCAAAGCGAGGCTGGTGCAAATTTACTCCATCACAATTTTAGAGATAGATTTGCCCAGGG
>CANQUZ010000283.1 GCA_947627165.1 uncultured Roseburia sp. | reverse complement strand
ATCTGACCATCAACACCCTTCTCAAGGAGCGGGAGTTAGAAGGACAGCTTTACAGCTATCTGCTCCCTTATTACGAGCAGGGATTGGATGCGGTGATTGTGCAGGATATCGGCGTCCTTTCTTTTCTGCGGAGAGAGTTCCCGGACTTAGACCTCCATGCCAGCACCCAGATGGCGGTTGCCAGCCGGTACGGCGCGGAGCTGGTGAAGTCCTTGGGGGCGAGCCGCATCGTGATGCCAAGGGAGTTATCCTTTGCGGAAATCCGTGACATTTATGACCATACAGAGATTGAAATCGAAAGTTTCATCCATGGGGCCTTGTGCTACTGTTATTCCGGTCAATGCCTGATGAGCAGCATGATTGGCGGGCGGAGCGGGAACAGGGGGAGATGTGCGCAGCCCTGCCGCCTCCCCTATGAAGTCTGTGACGGGAAAAAGAAGCCATTGCCGTTTAGCCAGAAGCTCCGGGAAAAGGAAATCTATCCGCTGAGCCCCAAAGATTTGTGCACGATAGAATGGCTGCCGCAGCTGGTGGAAAGCGGCATTTTCTCCTTTAAAATCGAGGGCAGGATGAAGCAGGCGGAATATGCCGCCGGCGTGGTGTCGGTGTATCGGAGCTATTTTGACCGTTACCTTGACCTGTTAGGCAAGTACGGGGAGATGGAGGCGGCGAGGGCGCACTATCAAGTGGCCAGGGAAGATATGCAAAAGCTCTACGATTTGGGGAACCGCAGCGGTTTTACGGACGGATATTACCGGAGGAAGAATGGGCGAGAGATGATTACCTTCCGGAAGCCAAACCACGCCAAAGGAAATGAGGCGCTGCAGGAAGAGATTCGGGAAACCTATATCCGGACGGAACAAAAAGAACCCGTCCAGGGAAGGCTCAAACTCTCGAAAGAAATGCCTGCCCTTTTGGAAGTATCTTGCCGGGGCGCAGTTGCCAGGGCAGAGGGGGAAATCCCCCAGACGGCGCAAAAACAGCCTTTGACGCGGGAAAAGGTGGAACATAACTTAAACAAGACCGGGAACACGCCCTTTGAGTTTTCAAAACTGCAGATAGAGATGGAGGAGGATCTCTTCCTTCCGGTGCAGTCCCTCAACCAGTTAAGGAGGGAAGCCTTGGAAAAATTAAGCGGCGAGCTGACCAAGACCTACCGCCGCCGCCCGCCGGAGCAGCCGGATTCGGAGCGGATGGGACATATCCAACCCCAAAAGGGGGACTGCCCTGAAACAAATCTGGCTGTTTCTGTGGAGAGGCGGGAACAGATTGCCGCAGTCTGCCCCTTTGCCTTCGTTTCGGATCTTTATTTGGACGGCGGCTGCTATCCGGGGGAAAATCGGGCAGAGCTGTTAAAAGAGGATGTGGCGTATATCCATAAAGCCGGAAAGAAAGTGTTTTATGCGCTCCCTACTGTATTCAGGCAGCGCGCCATAGAGCGCTGCCAGAGGGAATGGGACGGCATTTGGGACAGCGGCATAGACGGGTTTGTAGTCAGAAACTTTGACGAACTGCAGTTTTTGCGCCGGAAATTTGGGCAGGCCCAGGAACTGCCGATTATTTTTGACCATACGATGTATACTTATAATAACCGGGCGAAGCGTCTGTTAGGGGAATTTGCCCCCCTGCGCGACACGATTCCGCTAGAGTTGAACCGGAAAGAATTGTTCGGAAGGGAACATCAGGGGAGCGAACTGCTGCTTTACGGCTATCTCCCCCTGATGACTTCCGCCCAGTGCGTACACGCAAATGTGCAGGGATGCGACAAACAAGAGGGGATTTTATATCTAAAGGACCGTTATGGGAAGTATTTTCCAATCAAAAATAATTGCCGCGAATGCTATAATACAATATATAATACAGCGCCGCTGCTTTTGTTTGATTACCGCGGGGATTTTGAAAAAATGGGGATTACCTGTTTCCGCCTTTCTTTTACGATAGAGGATGAGGGGCAGATACAAAAGATTCTGGGACTTTATGAGGAAGTATTCATCCTCGGAACATCCTGCGCCAAAGAGAGGTATGAGGAAGAATATACCCATGGACATTATAAACGGGGAGTAGAGTAGTTTATGGTAAATACAATCGTGGAAGTATCAAAGTTTCTGATGATCATACTGTTTGCGCTGTATACCTTTGAATGCTTCGGGGCGTTCCGGGGAGGCATCAGCCCCAAAAGGCAGGCGGGCATTTTTAAGAGGCAGATCTTCTTTATCTACCTCATCCATTTAGATGGGTACCTTTCCATTTATGCAGTGACGGATGAGATTCAGATTGTGGTGCTATACTTTCTGCAGGTAGTGCTGATTACCGTGATTCTGGGAAATTATCAGCTTTTGTATCCGAACGCGTCAAGGCTTGTGACGAACAATATGTGTATGCTTCTGGCGTTAAGCTTTATCATTTTAATGCGCCTTTCTTATGAGAAGGCGGTCCGGCAGTATATCTTTGCCGTGGTGTCCGCCGTCCTTATTTTCATCATTCCGATTCTGATACGGAAAGCAAAATTTCTGCGTAAATTGACCTGGCTGTATGCCCTTGTGGGAATCGCGGGGTTATTGGCGGTGATGGTGTTCGGGGCAACCAGCTACGGCGCGAAATTGTCCATCTCCATCGGGGGCGCTTTTTCGCTCCAGCCCTCAGAGTTTATCAAATTGATTTTCGTTTTCTTCGCGGCGTGTATGCTCTATCAGAATACCGGATTTCTGCAGGTCTGCATCACAACGGCTGTGGCGGCGGCCCATGTGCTGATTTTGGTGGCGTCAAGGGATTTAGGCGGCGCGCTGATTTTTTTCGTTACATATCTTGTGATTCTCTATGTGGCAACCCGG
>CANQUZ010000282.1 GCA_947627165.1 uncultured Roseburia sp. | reverse complement strand
GTTTCCATGATTGTGGGCAGAGATACGGAAACCTTAGATGAGACTGGGGTGGCGAAGGCGGCCATTGAGACTGTGGCGGAGAATACTTCCGATGGTGTCATTGCACCGATGCTCTATCTGGCGATTGGGGGCCCCATTCTTGGATTTTTGTATAAAGCAGTAAACACCATGGATTCCATGGTGGGGTATCAAAATGAGCGTTACTGTTTTTTTGGATGGGCGGCGGCAAAGCTGGATGATGCGGTAAATTTTCTGCCGTCAAGAATCAGCGCACTGCTTATCATTCTATCGGCGTATCTGCCGGGAAGAGAATATTCCGGTCGGGAAGCCTATCGGATTTTCCGGAGAGACCGGCTCCTGCATAAAAGCCCCAACTCCGCCCAGACCGAGGCGGCCTGCGCCGGAGCATTGCAGATACAGTTAGCCGGGGATGCCAGCTATTTTGGCAGGATCTATCACAAACCATACATCGGGGATCCAATCCGCCCGGTGGAAATAGAGGACATCAGGCGGGTGAACAGCTTATTGTACCGGACGGCGTTTTTAGGGGAGGCGCTTTGCCTACTGGCACTTTGGTTCTTTCAGACGCTGTAGGATACGTTTTCTGAAAAAGAAAAGGAGGAATCTATGACAATGATCCATGGAGGGGATATTTACCGCAATCAGGTACAGCTGGATTTTTCAGTAAATACGAATCCCTTAGGAATGCCGGTTTCGGTAAAAAAAGCTTTGCAGGAAGCCGTGGAAAAAAGTGGAAATTACCCGGATATCCGGTCAGAGGGTCTTGCAAAAGCAGTGGCGGCCTGGGGCGGTTTCCGGGAGGAGATGCTCGTGTTTGGAAACGGGGCGTCAGAATTGCTACTCGCCATTGTCCATGCCGAACGGCCGGAAAAAATATTGATCCCGGTTCCTTCTTTTTACGGCTATGAAAAGGCGGCCAAAGCTTCGGGCGGGGAAGTGATTTATTGGAACCTGAGGAAGGAGGATTCCTATTGCCTGACCAAAGACTTTCTGGAGGTACTAAGAGAGGATATCTCGATGGTCTTTCTGGCAAATCCCAACAACCCGGTGGGAAATCTGATAGAACCCAGGTTATTGGAAACCGTGGCAAAAACCTGCCGGGACAAGGGAATCATTCTGGTATTAGATGAATGTTTTATCGAGCTGGCCGGCAAGGAAAAGACGCACTCTCTGGCAGGAAAATTAGAGGATTATCCCAACGTCATCATCCTTCGCGCCTTCACCAAATTATTTGCCATGCCGGGGGTACGATTAGGGTATCTGATTTGTGAAAAGAAATTAGGGGAACGTATCAAAAAACATCTCCCGGAATGGAATCTCTCTGTTTTCGCCCAGGAAGCCGGAGCGGCGGCTGCGGCGGAGCGGGGATTTGTAGAACAGTCGTCTGCCTATATAGAGACGGAACGGCAGTATTTAACAGAAATATTAGAAAAACAGGGATTTTTTGTTTACCCTGGGGAGGCGGACTTCCTTTTCTTTTCCACTTGCGGCAAAAATGAATCAAAAAAGGAAAAAAATACAGATTTCTGGAAGCAGGATATTCCTCTTTATGACCTGTTGTTAGAGCGGGGGATTCTGATCCGGGACTGCGGTAATTTTCGCAGCCTGCAAAAGGGATATTACCGGATTGCGGTAAAATCCAGAGAGGAAAACAAAACATTTGCCAAAATCCTTCAGGAAGTCCTAAAGACCGGGAAAAAGGATGGGGAAAACGGCTTAGAATATGTAAAGCCGGGCGAGATTGAAGGGCGCAGTTTTGAGATTATCAGCAGGGAATTAGAAGAGCGGAAGATAAAGCTGCCGGAAGAAACGGCTTTTATCGTAAAGCGGGTGATTCATACCAGCGCAGATTTCTCCTATGCCGGAACCATGACGTTTTCTGAGGGCGCAGTGGCTGTGGCAAAGGAGCTGATACGGCAGGGGGCGGATCTTGTCACTGATACCAATATGGCATTATCGGGCATAAACAAAAAAGTCTTAGAAGCCTATGGGGGATGCGCCCATTGTTATATGGCGGAGGAATCTGTGGCGGAGGAAGCAAAAATGCGGCAGACGACGAGGGCGGCAGTCAGCATGGAGCGGGCGGCGGCGTTAAAGAAACCGGTGATTTTTGTGGTGGGAAATGCCCCCACCGCCTTAGTGAAGCTCTATGAAATGATAGAGTCCGGCAGCTATATGCCCGCTTTTATCATCGGGGTTCCGGTAGGGTTTGTCAACGTGGAGGCGGCGAAGGAGATGATTCTGAAAACTTCTGTACCTTACATTATCAATCGGGGGAGAAAGGGCGGCAGCAATGTGGCGGCGGCCATCTGCAATGCCATTTTATATTCCCTGCGGGAAACGTAGCCGCGTCCACGGATCGGGCTGGCAATTCAGAAGAAAGCTGTAGGGGATATCCTTTCCGAAGTCGTGCGGCAGTTTTAATGGACAGAAACGCCATTGACAATTCCCCAAAACCCTGTCTATAATAAAATTACAATTTAGTTTAGACGAATATTTTGACTGAAATTGACTATATTATAACCAAAGGGAGGGATTGCCATGGCATACATAAAACGAGCTGTGGAAGATACGGTTGCACGGGTGTCCAAAATGTTTCCAGTGCTATTGGTAACTGGTCCCAGACAGGTTGGGAAAACGACCTTATTGCAAAGAATGGCAGAGGCACAGCAAAGTGAAGGCATAGAGCGCAAATATGTTACTCTGGATGATCCTGACGTCAGATACCTGGCAAAACACGATCCTGCCCTGTTTTTACAGAGATATTCCCCACCGGTACTGATCGATGAGATCCAGTATGCAACAGAACTGCTGC
>CANQUZ010000281.1 GCA_947627165.1 uncultured Roseburia sp. | reverse complement strand
AAGCCGGATATCCGGCTTTTGCTGTATTTTCTACAGTATGCCTTATGTTGCTGGTGCTAACTTAATGACATTGATGGATGAACTGTTACCAAAAAATACGGTTATCCGCCTGAAACTTCCAGGCATATAATTTTTGCCGGAGAATATAGATAGAACTAAGAATATCACAGGTTTGGAGCGCCTCATGGCAGGGATGAAACGGTTTGTTACATATATATATTCGTATGAAGAGAAGAAAAAAGGCGGAAACGCAGGATTTGCAAAGATAGAAATCCGTGGCGCAGAAGGGCGGATAGAGATACATTTGAGAGAAACGTACCCCAGAAAGGCGGAGTACAGCATTTATTTTTTTGCGGAAAAGCAAGGGGAGATTGTCGGCGTCCCACTGGGGGAAATGCGCCTTCAGAATGGGGCGGGAGATTTTTCGGCAATCTTTAAAGTGGAGAATCTCTGCGGCACGCCCGCTGATTTTTACGGAATGGAAGGGATTATTCTAATTGGCGGAGAACCGCAGATATTTATGAGCCGTTGGAAAGAAGGAAACCCTCTGGAAGTCTGTAAAGAACAGTTCCGGATTTGGGATGCGGAGAAACTTCCGGAAGAACGAAAGGAAGAATTGGCGGAAGAACAAAAGGAGGAACCGAAAGAAGAACACAGGGAAGCGCCTCAGGAACGGCCTGCGGCTATGGAGCAGAAAACGCCGGAGGCGGAGGACAGTGAAAACATAGAAATTTCCCCCCAGGAACTTGAGGAGACAGAGGAGGAGACGATTGCCGCCACAGAAGTTCCGATGCGCAATATTTTTTCTCGTTATGACTGGATGGAAATATGGGAGCGCCTGAAAGAAAATCATGAAAACTTTATGCTATACCGGGAGCAGGAAATCTGCTGCGTAAAAATAGAACTGAAAGATATCCGGGAGCTGCCCCGCAGATACTGGTATCTGGGAAATAATAGTTTTCTGCTTCATGGGTTCTTTAATTACCATTATTTAGTCGTTGGGAAGATTGGGGAGGCGCAGTGGTTTATCGGCGTTCCCGGAATTTATCAGAATCAGGAGCGGGTGATGGCAGCCATTTTTGGGTTTCCGGAATTTTTGCCCGAACCGGTAGAAAACCGGTTCGGATATTGGTATCGGATCATTGAAGAGTCATAGGGGCGTTGGTTTCACCGTTTGGGCGGATACAGGCGTAGCGCAGGTGATCCGTCCATTTCCCCTGCAGGAACAGGCATTGGTGCTCTGTGCCCTCGAAAAGAAAGCCTAAACGCTGCAAAAGGCGGATGGAGGGAGTGTTTTGCGGCATTACCCTGGCATAGACACGGTGCAGCTGTAGCTCCTCAAAGGCGATGGAGAGGACTTTTGCCAAAGCTTCGGTCGCATAACCGTGGTGGTGGCAGGCGGCGTCAAATTTATATCCCACTTCCGAACAGGAATAAGGGAAGGACACGATATTATGGAGACAGACAGTTCCGACAATTCGATGGGGCTCTTGCTTGCAAAACACATAAAAACGAATTGCCTGGCGTTTTAGGGCCAGCGTCATCTCAGATTTTAAAACCGCCTGCTGGTAGCGCGGCGTATAAAAATTGTCCGGCCGCATAGGTTCATATTTTTCAAACAATTCCTGATTGCGAATCTGAAAATCTAAAAGCTCCCGCAGCAAATCTGCAGAGGGAAGCTTTAAAAATAACCGATTGGTTTCGTAAACATAATTCATAAAAATCTCCTGTTAATAGGTAGTATTCCGCTTTTAAATTCTGTTTGCTCATCTCGACAAACCGCATATCATAAGCTAAAATGAAAAATAGCCAAACCCCAGCGGCTTCAACGAAATCAGCCAGCTGGGAAAAGTGCTGTTATTATCATTATAGTATATCATTTTGGAGAAAGTGTCCATGACAAGGGAAGAAAAATATATGAAGGCGGCAATCCGCCAGGCAAAAAAAGCGTATGCCTTAGAGGAAGTTCCCATCGGCTGCGTGATTGTGCAGGGAGATAAGATCATAGCAAGGGGATACAACCGGAGAAATACGGAAGGCAACACCTTAGCCCACGCAGAGCTTGCCGCCATCAAAAAAGCAAGCAAGAAAACAGGGGACTGGCGGTTAGAGGACTGTACCATGTATGTGACCTTAGAGCCCTGCCAGATGTGCGCGGGGGCAATCGTCCAAAGCCGCATGAAAAAGGTGGTCATCGGCAGCATGAATCCCAAAGCGGGCTGCGCAGGTTCCGTACTAAACCTACTTCAGATGGAGAAATTCAACCATCAGGTAGAAATTGAAAAGGGAGTTTTGGAGGAGGAATGTTCCGCGATGCTGTCCGGATTTTTCCGCAGCTTACGGGAAAAAAAGCGGGCAAATAAATCCCAAAGTGTTGACAATTCCGCTGTAGATAAGCTATACTAAATTATCCGAGCAGCCGGGGGGACAGCGGTACCCTGCACCAGCAATCCGCTATAGCTGGGGTGATATCAAACAGAGGCTTGCAAGTTGTGGAGCAGCCCTTTATAAGTGGCGTTGACGTTTGGGTCTTACGCAACAGGAATTTACGAACCGGGTCAGGTCAGGAATGGAGCAGCCCTAAGTAAAAGCTCTTGTGTGCCGTGAGGGTGCCTGGGCCGAGTTAACTGTAAAGGTAACGTCTGGGGCTTGAGGTCGACGGGCGATGCTCGGTAAAAAAAGAAATGACCATTTGCCAGGCAGTACGTGCAGACTGTCTGGCTTTTTTAAATATCCGCCGCTTTTGGGCGGAGACGGGGAGGGGAGACAATGTTGGAAAAATTAAGAAAACGACTATATTCACTGGGGGAAGCGGTGGAGCTGGTGATGGCGGGGG
>CANQUZ010000280.1 GCA_947627165.1 uncultured Roseburia sp. | reverse complement strand
GGGGGGATATGTCTGCTATGGCATGGGAGGCCAGCTGATTATCTTTTTGCCCGACTATGATTTGATTTGTATCACTACGGCGGATACCCAGGGCATTGGGGGCGGAAACCAGCTCATTTACGATGCTCTGTATGACGAGATTCTGCCTTATGTGAAAGATATTCCTCTGCCGGAGGATGAAAAAAGCCATACGAAGCTTATGGCTCTGTTGAAAGATTTGCAGATTGCCCCCTTAAAGGGTGCCTCCTCCTCCCCATTGCAGGAACGCATTCATGACATTACTTTTCACTGTGCCGAAAACGCCCTGGGCTTTACAGATTTTACCTTTACCTTTTCGGAGGACAGCCTTTCTGGAGAGGTGACAGCGGAAGAACACCGGCAGCTGCCCTGCGGCGCAATCCGCTTTACTTTAAACGGCGAAACCCACGCGCTCTCCTTCGGGCTGGGGCACCTTGCCACGGGTGATTTCCCGGTATACCGCCAACGCTATGCCGCCAGCGGCGTCTGGCTTTCCCCGGACACGCTGTATTTGAGGTTTCATATTATTGACGCCTATGTGGGTTCGGTGCATTTTGAGATTTGTTTCGGAGATACCGATGCGACGCTCTTTATGAAAAAGCAGGAGGAAAGCCTGTTCCAGGAATTTAACGGACATCTCTACGCAAAAAGGGATGTGCTTTGACGCACATCCCTTTTTTGTATCATTCTATCTTTTTTATTCCCCTTTTGGCTGTTTGCCGATGTAAGCTAAGATACCGCCATCTACATAAACAACATGGCCGTTTACGAAGTTAGAAGCATCTGATGCCAAGAACACAGCCGGTCCCTGTAAATCCTCTGCCTCTCCCCATCTGCCAGCCGGCGTTTTTGCGAGAATGAACTGGTCGAACGGATGTCTGGAGCCGTCCGGCTGAACCTCACGCAGAGGCGCTGTCTGAGGTGTTGCAATATAGCCAGGTCCGATACCGTTACACTGGATATTGAACTCACCGTATTCAGATGCGATGTTTTTGGTAAGCATTTTTAATCCGCCCTTTGCAGCTGCATATGCAGATACAGTCTCACGGCCAAGTTCGCTCATCATAGAGCAGATGTTAATGATTTTTCCGTGTCCTTTTTTAATCATGCTTGGAATTACAGCTTTAGAAACGATGAAAGGCGCGTTTAAGTCAACGTCGATGACCTGTCTAAATTCAGCGGCTGTCATATCACACATTGGGATACGTTTGATGATACCTGCATTGTTTACTAAGATATCAATTACGCCAACTTCCTCCTCAACTTTTTTCACCAGCTCATTTACCTGCTCCTCGTTGGTAACGTCGCATACGTATCCGTGAGCTTTGATGCCTTTCTCTGCGTAAGCGGCGATTCCCTTGTCTACTAATTCCTGTTTGATATCGTTGAACACGATGGTTGCGCCTGCCTCAGCATATGCAGATGCAATCGCAAAACCGATACCATAGGAAGCGCCTGTTACGAGGGCTATTTTTCCTTCTAATGAAAAACTCTGTAAAATTGCCATTTTTTATTCTCCTTTTCTTCTTCTATTTGCACACCTCCCAATTTATGGGAGGTTTCATGCACCTGTCCTTACAGGGTCACGCCCTGTTTAAAGATTGCCATATCGTGGAACCCGGCCTCTTCGCTGCATACTTTTTTGCCGGATGCAACTTCTATGACATAATCGAAGAGCTTCTGACCGGTCTCCTCTAACTCTGCGTCCTCCACTAACACGCCGGCGTTGAAGTCAATCCAGTTCTTCTTCTTTGCCGCTAAGGCACTGTTGCTGGAAATTTTTACCGTCGGCACCGGAGAGGCGAAAGGCGTTCCCCGTCCTGTGGTAAAGAGCACAATCTGTGCTCCGCTGGCTGCAAGCGCTGTGGAAGCGACTAAGTCGTTGCCCGGCGCGCTCAAAAGATTCAATCCCGGTGTCTCTACCCGCTCTCCATAGGCAAGCACGCCCTTGACTGCGGCGCTGCCGGATTTCTGGGTACATCCTAAGGATTTATCCTCTAAGGTTGTGATGCCGCCTTTTTTATTGCCCGGCGACGGATTCTCGTAAATCGTCTGATGGTTGTCCTGGAAGTATTTTTTGAAATCATTAATCAGATCCACGGTCTTCTCAAACAACGCCTCGTTCTGGCAGCGGTTCATCAGTAAGGTTTCCGCGCCGAACATCTCCGGAACCTCTGTCAAAATCGTGGTTCCGCCCTTGCTGATTAAGATATCGGAAAATTTTCCTACCAGCGGGTTGGCAGTGATGCCGGAAAATCCGTCGCTGCCGCCGCATTTCATGCCGATGATTAATTTGGAAACACTGATGGGCTCGCGCTCAAATCCAGCGGCATAATCGATTAATTCGGAAAGAATCTGATCTCCCGCCTCCATCTCATCCTCATGCTCCTGGCATACCAGGAACCTCACGCGCTTCTCATCATATGCTCCGATGTATTTTTTCAACTCTTCGATGTTGCTGTTTTCACAGCCAAGCCCTAACACAAGCACGCCGCCTGCATTGGGATGGTTCACCAGATCCGCCAGGATTGTCCTGGTATGCTCCTGGTCGTCTCCCATCTGGGAACAGCCGTAAGGATGCGGGAAAGCAATCACTTCTTCCACAGAGCCGTGAACGTGGGCATTGGCCCTTTTTGCCATGGCGGATACACATCTTTCCCTATCCGTCTCCAAACCCATGGACATTTTCGGTTCCCGTTGGGACGGATATGTAAAAAAAATCGAAGAAAATTGGAAAGCGATCGTGACGGAAGAGGACACGATCGTCAGTCCCGGCGATATTTCATGGGCAGTCAATCTTGAAGAAGCAAAAAAAGACCTCCGGTTTCT
>CANQUZ010000279.1 GCA_947627165.1 uncultured Roseburia sp. | reverse complement strand
CTTCAAAATTGCTCATGAACGGGCGTTCTGCTCATAAGCAGTCCCGTATGCTCATTCATGCAAGCATGATTCGTCTACGAGACTGCTTATGGCTGAACTGTTACTAAAATAATCTTTTGAATTTTTGGAAATATTGAATTTTTAGAAATAATATGTTAAAATAAAGTAGTAACACAGAGTAAGGATAAATAGATAGGAGGCACAGATATGAGTGTTCAGTTGTTAGACAAAACCAGGAAAATTAATAAATTGTTGCATAACAATAGTTCTTCTAAGGTGGTGTTTAACGATATCTGTGATGTACTAAAAGAGATTTTACAATCTAATATCTTAGTCATCAGTAAAAAGGGCAAGGTATTGGGAACCGGTGTGTGTCCCGGAGTGGACGAAATGAAAGAGCTGATTGCGGACAAAGTTGGCGGTTTTATCGATATCATGTTAAACGAGCGCCTTTTAGGTATCTTATCTACCAAAGAAAATGTGAATCTTGCAACGCTGGGCTTCATGGACGACGTAAAGAAATACACTGCGATTATTACGCCCATTGACATTGCCGGCGAGCGGTTGGGAACCCTGTTTGTCTACCGTGTGGACAGTCCCTATGACATTGACGATATTATTTTGAGCGAATATGGGACCACGGTGGTGGGATTGGAGATGATGCGCTCCGTCAATGAGGAGAGCGCGGAAGAATCCAGAAAAGTACAGATTGTCAAGTCGGCAATCAGCACCCTGTCCTTTTCTGAGCTGGAGGCGATTACCCATATTTTTGAAGAGTTAGACGGCAAAGAAGGAATTTTGGTGGCAAGTAAAATCGCTGACCGAGTGGGGATTACCCGTTCCGTCATTGTCAATGCCCTGCGGAAGTTTGAAAGCGCGGGCGTCATTGAATCGCGGTCTTCCGGTATGAAAGGGACATACATTAAAGTTTTAAATGACGTCGTGTTTGACGAATTGGAACAGATGAAAAAGCAAAATCAGAAAAAGTAAATTTGAGGGAAGGATTCATGGAATAAATGGATCCTTCTTTTTTTTGGGAAAACAGGCATAAAACAATTCCCAATGCAGTAAAATCAATAGTTCGGGACGGTTTCGGGAAAAGAAAAACAGGAAAAATCTAGCGCAAATATCTTGTGTCGAATGCTGATGGAATGTACAAGATAATGTAAAAAAAAGAAAAAATACTTGTCTTTTTCCTAGAATATTCTATAATAGAATAAGATTAATGTAGATTTTTGTGCTTTGGAGGTAGAAAAAATATGTTTTGTACCAATGCTTTTGATTATATTAATATACTGGACAAAGCAGCGGACGCCAGCTGGATGCGTGAAAACGCCATCACCAACAACCTTGCGAACGTGGATACTCCGGGATATAAGAGGCAGGATGTGGATTTTGAAACGGTCCTGAAAAAGGAACTCAAGAATACAAAGTACATGACCTTAGACGGGAAGGTGCGCCAGTTGAATACGGATTTGGATTCCCTGTCCGTTTCTCCTTACACCGATGCCGCGAATTATTCCTATCGACTGGACAAAAATAACGTGGATGAAAATACAGAAACGGCGGAGCTTGCATCCGAAGCTTTAAAATATCAGCTTCTGACCAATGCGATCAGCAGTGATTTCTCAAGAATGCAGGCAGTGATAAAATAAAGGAGGCTCTTATGGCATTATTTCAGGCATTTAATATCAGTGCAAGCGGCATGACTGCGGAACGTCTCCGCATGGATACCATTGCCCAGAACATTGCAAACATTAATACGACAAGGACAGAGGACGGCACGCCCTACCGCCGTAAGATTGTCACATTTGGCGAAAAGAGCGTGACGCCTTTCACGGATTACTATGATTCCGCCCGCGCCCGCGCAGTGGGGGACGTGGTAAAAGTGACTTCCATCACGGAGGACACCGAGACGGAGTTTAAGATGGAATACGACCCGACTCACCCGGATGCGGACGAAAACGGCTATGTCTATCTGCCCAACGTCAATACCGTGACGGAAATGACCAACCTCATCGACGCAGTGCGCGCCTACGAGGCGAACACGACGGCTTTTGACGCGACGAAGGCCATGGTCCAGGCGGCCATGAACATTGGCAAGAATTAAGGGAATAAGATAAAGGAATGAATTGGCCATAAGATTGGCGGGAAATGGAGAAGAAAGATGAATATTGCTTCCTTGACAGGGATTACATCGGATTATTTGAACACGATAGCGTCACAGAAACAGTTAGTGAATACAGAAGAGGATTTTCAGTCGATTTTAGATGCGGCAGTCAATATGCTCAATGAGACGAATCAGCTGGAACATAATGCGACGGCGGCTGAGTTGGAATTTTCCCTTGGTCTGGCAGACAATCCGCATGATATGCAGGTGGCGGCAAGCAAGGCGCTGACGGCAATACAGTACACGACTGCTGTGCGGGATAAGATTCTGGAAGCCTACAGAGAAATTATGAATATGCAGATTTAGTAAATGAATGGAGTCAGAAAGAATGCCGGAACAATTTCAAAAAATAGTAAATCAGATATTGGAATGGTGGAAGAAATTCAGCACGAAGCAGAAAACGCTGCTGCTTAGCATGACGGCCACGATCCTTTTGGCGCTGGTCATACTGGCTTTCGTGGTGAGCAGGCCCGCCATGGTGATATTGAGTGAATGCGCTTCCACGGCGGAGGCGGGCGAGGTCAAGGCGCTGCTGGACAATGAAAATATTTCGTATGAGATGTCCCAGGACGGCATGACCTTTTACGTCGATGAGAAAGACAAGGCGACGGCGGCGATTCTTCTTGGAACCAACGGCATCCCCAGTGAGGGCTTTGGAATTGACGAAGTTTTTGAAGGCGGCTTCAG
>CANQUZ010000278.1 GCA_947627165.1 uncultured Roseburia sp. | reverse complement strand
GCCAGATCTATATTGATTATTTGCGGGCGCTTGCCACCGTCTTTGTCATCGGAGTGCATACGGTATCGTTAGCCTCCTCCATGGTGGAGAGGGGGAGCGTCGCGTTTCTCGTGTTGGAATGCTTTGATTTTGCCTTCCTTTCCTGCAATTTGCTGTTTGTTATGATTAGCGGGGCATTGCTGCTTCCTGTGAGAGGCGAGGGGATCCTTGCTTTTTTCCGGAAACGCTTTTCTAAGGCGGCGGTTCCGCTGGCGGTTTATTATGTGCTTTATGTCTGCGCCAAAGAGGGAATCGAGTGGATCTACCCGAATCACTGGATTGCCCTGATACGGCGGATTTTTTCCGGGCCTCCGGAGGAGGCGCCTCATTTCTGGCTGGTGTATGTCATTCTGGTTCTCTATCTTCTCACGCCCTTTCTGCGATGGGTTTTGGCGGCAATCCCCGATAAGGCTTTTTACGGCATGATGGCATTCCTGTTTTTCCTTTGCGCCCTGGATACGTACCTGCCGCTCCTTGGGAAAGCATTCCCATTTGGGAGGATTGCGGACAGCTTCATCACCGCTTACCTTTTGGGCTATCTGCTGGCAAAAAAATGCAGCTTTCCGGCAGAAAACTTCTTTCTCATAGGAGGAGCAGCCTCGTTCCTTTTCTCCTGCTGCTGGATTGGGATATTCGGCAATTATGAGGAATATCTCTACCAGAATGCTCCCACCATGCTGCTGTTTTCCTCTGCCATCTTTTTGTCGGTGAAGCGGTTTGCGCCCCTTTGGGAGAAGCGGATGGGGAAAGCGGCGGCCTTTTGGATCCTCATACACTGGGGCGTCCTGCATTTTGTGGTCAAGCAGCTATTAGGCGTGGATGTGCTGAGCGGCGGTATCTGGGGTGGTGTTTTGCTCATGATGGCCCTTACGCTAATCCTTTCCGGAGCAGGCGCCGCCTTCCTGCAGCATACGATTTTGGCATGGTTAGAGCGGCCGTTCCAAAGGGGCGTTTCTTTCCCTAAGAAAAATAAAGGATAAGACACATATTCTTTCTTTGGGCAGTCATAAAATAGTACCAAAACAAGCAGAGAGGCAATAAACGTTTATGGCTCATCAGGAGGCCCAAAGGCGGAGGGAATATGTGGCGGATATCCGCAGATCATTTGAGGAGGAGACGTTTGGCGCGGAACCGGGGCAGGGGGAAGAGGAGAGAATCCCCGATTTCTTTTCCTTTTTTAAAGTGCGGCTGTTTCTCGCGGCGTGTATGTTAGCGGCGTTCCTTTATTGCCAGCATACAGACAGGAAAATCCTGGATTATTCAGCCGGGGAGGTAATTGAAATCCTTTCGGACAATCACTATTATACAAATCTGAAAAATTATGTTATGATACAGGAGCGGAATGCCTTAGACGCTTCCGCCAGCGAAAAGAGAGAGGATAATTTGGAATGACAAAATTAGCATTATCAGATGAGATACTCATGAAAATCGACAAGCCGGCGCGCTACATCGGGAATGAGTTAAACAGTGTAAAAAAAGAGGAAGATCAGGTGGCGATTCGGATTGTGATGTGCTTTCCGGACGTTTATGAGATTGGGATGTCCCATTTGGGAATCCAGATTTTGTATGATATGTTTAACCGCAGAGAGGATGTATGGTGCGAAAGGGTGTATTCGCCCTGGCCGGATTTGCACGCCGTTTTAAAAGAACGGCAGATACCGCTTTTTTCCCTGGAATCGCAGGAGCCGGTAAAAAATGCGGATTTTCTTGGGATTACCATCCAATATGAGATGTGCTATACCAATATTTTACAGATTTTGGACTTAAGCCAGATTCCGTTGCTGGCAAAGGACCGCACCTGGGAACATCCTCTGGTGATGGGCGGCGGCCCCTGCACCTATAACCCGGAACCCCTCGCAGATTTTTTTGATTTCTTTTATATGGGAGAGGGCGAGGTGCAGTATGACGCGCTCTTAGATTTATATCGCTCCATGCGGAGCGAAGGGGCGTCCCGGGAGGAGTTTTTGCGGGCGGCGTCTAAGATACCGGGGATCTATGTCCCTTCTCTCTATGAAGATGGGACGATTGAGTGTTTCCGTCCGATTTATGAAGATGTTCCGGCAACGGTGAAAAAACAGATTGTCACCGATATGACAGAGGCAGTCTACCCGGAAAAACCCATCGTTCCTTTTATCAAGGCGACGCAGGATCGGGTAGTGCTTGAAATCCAGCGCGGCTGTATCCGCGGCTGCCGTTTCTGCCAGGCGGGCATGGTCTATCGCCCCACCAGGGAAAAGGAGGTAAGCCGCCTGAAGGAATTAGCCTGCCGGATGTTAAAATCCACCGGATATGAGGAGATTTCCTTAAGTTCCCTGAGTTCTTCCGACTATTCCCAGCTGCAGGAGTTAGTGACCTTTTTGATTGATGAATTTAAGGGAAAAGGAGTCAATATCTCCCTGCCCTCCCTTCGGATTGACGCTTTTTCCTTAGACGTCATGGGAAAAGTGCAGGACATCAAAAAAAGCAGCCTGACCTTTGCGCCGGAAGCAGGCTCCCAGAGGCTTCGGGACGTCATCAATAAGGGGCTTACCAAAGAGGTGATTTTAGAGGGGGCAGGCATGGCATTTGAAGGGGGCTGGAATAAAGTGAAGCTGTACTTTATGCTGGGGCTGCCTACGGAGACGGGGGAGGATATGCGCGCCATCCCGGAGCTGGCGAATGAGATTGCCGTGCGTTATTATGAGATCCCCAAAGATCAGAGGAACGGAAAATGCCAGATTACGATTTCGACTTCTTTTTTCGTGCCAAAGCCCTTTACACCGTTTCAGTGGACCGGACAGCTCACGACCGACGAGTTTAAGCGCAGGCAAAACTTACTAAAAGAGAGCA
>CANQUZ010000277.1 GCA_947627165.1 uncultured Roseburia sp. | reverse complement strand
TCAATGCTATCGACAAGGCAATCGAGATTGGTATGGGCAAACGTACCAATACCATTTTACAGTCCGCATTCTTCAAATTAGCAAACGTTATGCCGATTGAAGAGGCAGTAGACTATATGAAACAGGCTGCAAAGAAATCCTACGGCAAGAAGGGCGACGATATTGTAGAGATGAACTACAAAGCAATCGATGCCGGCGTAGACGCAGTACATAAAGTTGAGATTCCGGCTTCCTGGTCTAACCCGGCAGCAGATCCGGCTCCGGCTGAGTTACAGGGACGTCCTGAGACTGTAAAATTAGTAAAAGAATTGATGAACCCAATCGCATTAATGGACGGCGATTCCCTGCCGGTATCTGCATTTATGGGCAATCCGGACGGACAGTTTGAGCACGGCGCATCTGCATATGAGAAACGCGGCACAGCAGTAACCGTTCCTACCTGGAGCGCAGAAAAATGTATCCAGTGTAACCAGTGTGCCTTTGTATGTTCCCATGCAACCATTCGTCCGTTCATGTTAAGCGAGGATGAGGTAAAAGCAGCTCCGGAGCAGATTAAGCTTGCAGACACGAAGCCAAAGGCAAGCGAGTACAAATATACCATGACAGTATCTCCGTTAGACTGTATGGGATGCGGCGAGTGTATCACCGTATGTCCGGTTGGGGCAATCGAGATGGTTCCGCAGGAATCCCAGGCGGCAGAGCAGCCAGTATTTGATTACTTGGTGGCAAATGTTGGCAAAAAACCGGGTATGCCGGCAGACAACACCGTCAAAGGATCTCAGTTCAACCAGCCGCTGCTTGAGTTCTCAGGCTCCTGTGCAGGATGTGCAGAGACTTCTTACGCTCGTTTGATCACACAGTTATTTGGTGAGCATATGTACATCTCTAACGCTACCGGATGTTCTTCTATCTGGGGCGGACCGGCTGCTACATCACCATATACGGTAAACAAAGACTCCAAGAAAGGACCGGCATGGGCAAACTCCTTATTTGAGGACAACGCACAGCACGGCTTTGGTATGGAGATTGGTCAGAGAGTGCTTCGTGATCAGGCTATTGCAAGCGCAGAGAAATGTGCTTCTTCTGACAAAGCAAGCGCAGAGTTAAAAGCAGCTTTTGATAAATTCATGGAAACAAAGAACGATACCAAAGCAAACTCACCTGCTACGGATGTTCTGGTTGCAGAGTTAGAGAAGGCAGCAGCAGCCGGATGCCCGGATGCAAAAGCAGCTCTTGAGAAAAAAGATTACCTTGCTAAGAAGTCCATCTGGATCTTTGGTGGTGACGGCTGGGCATACGATATCGGATTTGGCGGCTTAGACCATGTGCTTGCTGCAGGCGAGAACGTAAACGTAATGGTATTTGATACAGAGATGTATTCAAACACCGGCGGCCAGGCATCAAAAGCTTCTAACATCGGTGAAGTTTGCCAGTTCGCTGCATCCGGTAAGGATATCGGCAAGAAGAGCTTGGCAGAGATCGCTATGAGCTATGGCTATGTTTATGTAGCACAGATCGCTCTTGGCGCAAACATGGCTCATGCGGTAAAAGTAATTGCAGAAGCAGAAGCTTATAACGGACCATCCTTAATCATCGGCTATGCTCCCTGCGAGCTGCACGGTGTAAAAGGCGGTATGAACCACTGCCAGGATGAGATGAAGAAAGCAGTAGCTGCAGGTTACTGGAACTTATTCTCCTTTAATCCAGAGTTAAAGGCACAGGGTAAGAACCCATTCACCTTGACCTCTAAACCGGGCGATGGAACCTATCAGGACTTCTTGAACAACGAGACACGTTATACACGTCTCTCAAGGGCATTCCCGGAGAGAGCACAGAAACTCTTCGCTGCATCTGAGGAAGCTGCAAAAGAGCGTTATGAACACTTAAAGAGATTAGAGGAGCTTTATAAATAATCTCAGTGATACAGTTACAAAAAGCAACGAAATGTCCACATTGGGAACAGTTCTTGTTTTCCCTAAAATCCGGCGTCAGGATGTAAAAATCCTGCGCCGGATTTTTGTGTCAATAACGTCTGATTGGGATAAGATATGGCTGAACTGTTACTATGACTGCGGTAAGCCCTAAAGGATGAAAAAGAATTCGCGCGGGATTAAATTGTAATGCTATAGGTGAGGAAGAAGTTGAATGAAAATGTGATAGGAAAGAGGGCATGATTGTGGTATGATGTTAGTGAAGTAAATCGGTTATTAGGATATACTGGAAAAATCGGAGGTGAAATCCATGCAGGAAATTTATCAACAGGCCAGAGAAATGCAGCCGGAGCTTGTGGCAATCCGGCGGAAGATTCACCAAAATCCAGAGGTCGGCACGGAGCTGCCGCACACAAGGGATTTTGTCAAAGAGAAACTCAGGGAATACGGCTATGAGCCGCAGGAGATTGCCAACAGCTCCGTTGTCGCCCAGATCGAAGGAAAACAAGCCGGCAGAACCATACTGCTTCGGGCGGATATGGACGCCCTTGCCGTGCAGGAGGCGGCAGAAGTCGATTTTAAAAGCAATAACGGTGCCATGCACGGCTGCGGCCACGATATGCATACGGCAATGCTGCTCGGAGCCGCCAAATTGCTGCAGCAGCACCGGGATCAGTTGAAAGGCACGGTAAAATTGCTGTTTCAAGAGGATGAGGAGGGATTCACAGGCGCAAAGTCGGTAATCAAGGCAGGCGTGCTGGAAAACCCAAAAGTAGACGCCGCTATGGCGCTTCATGTAAATTCCGGAACGCCAAGCAAAATGCTGCTCTGCGGGCTGGGCCATTTTATGGCAGGATGTACGTTGTTCAGAATTGAGGTAAAAGGGGTCGGATGCCACGGCGCGATGCCGGAAACCGGAGTAGACAGCATTAACATCGCCGCA
>CANQUZ010000276.1 GCA_947627165.1 uncultured Roseburia sp. | reverse complement strand
GTATTTTCCGGCTCTCCCGGCTCTCTAACGGCTCAATCAGCGGCATATTTTTATAAATGCTAAGGCCATACAAATAATAATTCTGGTCAAACTCTTCCTGGTTGATGACCATTTCCTCCCGCAGTAACGTAAAACGCTCCAAAAAGTCTTTGTAACTTCTCCTGCTTTTTGCGGCGGCAATCTGAGCGGCAAAAAGCTCCTCCCCCTCTCCGTTTTCTTCCCCCCGCTTCTGCTCCATGCGGCTCTGCCTTGCAATCTTATCCCACTTCTTTTTCTGCTCTATGCTTGCCTGCCATTTCGCCGGATCCTCCTGTTTCGGCCAGTAACAGTGATCATCCGTATAAAATTCTTTTGCCAGAAGCCCTAACTCCTCCAAAGGCTTTTCCTTTAGGAAGCGATAAATCACAGCGGCGGAAATGCCCTTTCGCCCCTCTTTCATCTGCTGGTAAGTCTTTTGCCGCAGATAACTTAAAATCCGGCGGGTGCAGGGCTTGTCCATATGGTCTATGGTATATTCTACGGCGATATCACAGGCGAGGTTCCAGCGGCTCCGCTGCTCTTCGCTCAGCCGCTCCGGGGCTATCCAAAGATGGGAGAAAATGCAGTGGAGGACCGTGTGCAGATAAGCGCGGTCCAAATAACCGGAGTTCGTTTCAAACACCCGCAATACTTGCTCTGTGGAATAATAAAGGAACTCCCCGTCTGTGGCAAATGCCTTAAGCGCCCCATCCCGTTTGGGCGTTAGGGCGGCTAACGCCACGTCAAGGAAACGTAAATCCAGATAGATTTCATTTCGGATAAAACGGAGGATTTTTAAGGACATTTCCTCTTCCCATTCTGTCTGGGTCTGTATGTGCGGCATAAGAAACTCCTTTCTGTGCTTCTCTCAAAAATCGTCAAACTGGTAGCGGTCCGCCGACGGACGGAAATACTGCCTTTTCATGCAAAGCAGAGCGGCGGTTCCCTCCGCCCATCCCATCACCGCCGCAGTCCCGATTGCCGCTTCCAGGGCGTCTGCGGAAAGCAGCTGCTTCTCACATAGGCACTGCAGATATGCAAGGTCTTTTTCGCCCGCCAGCTCCTCTGCAATTTCAATCCGGTGGTCTGTGACATAGGCCTTATAAAGCTCCAACGCCCGTCCGCCCATATCAATGGGGTAGCGGAGCCTTGTAAGCGCTAATCTGCGGAGGGTTCTGCCGCTTTCTTCTGCGGATGCCTTGGGGAAAATCGTGTCGTACTGGGCTAAATTGGGAACGCCGTCCTTAAAACATTGTCTGGCACGAAATCCCTCCCCCTCTATGTTTCTTCCGAATAGATGCGCCGGGGCGATTTCATCATAACTCTCATAATATTCTGGGTAAAACACGACGGCCTCAACGCCTTCTTTCCCTAAAAATGTCACTTCCAAATCGGAGGGCATCTGGCTTAACACCAGCCTGATCCCGCTCTTTTCACGGACGCCGCAGCGCAGCGTGATGCGGGTTAGATTGCGGCAGTTCATAAAAGCGTCGCTGCCCACCTCTTCCATCCCTTTTCCCATACTAATGTTCTTTAGGGATACGCAGTTATAAAATGCCATGTTTCCGATTTTCCTTAAGTTCTCCGGCAGTGTGATTTCTTCTAAATAGCTGCCGGAAAGTTCTGTGAGCGTCAAATCATGCTCCGGCGGGGCAGATGCTCCAACCGTCTCCCAGGAGACTTCCTTTCCGCTCCCATTTTGCAGCAGCACGGTTTCCAAATACGTCTCCGGCAGTTTCCTGCTCTTCGCAAAGCAGTAATCCCCAATCTCTGTCACAGGGCAATTTCCCACCGTCTCAGGCAGCAAGCACACAGGCTCGCTGCCAAATACGCCAAGCAGCCTTGCATTGCCCTCCGGCAGTTTTTCCCAGAGGATGCGGATTCTCTTGTTGTGTTCCATATGCGTAACTCTGCCTTTCTTTTGTATTTCCTAGTACCGCAGCTGTGTCATTCCGCCCAGCATGATTGGCCGGTTCGCCTGGTAAATCTCCTCAAACTGCGACATAGGGATGGGATTTTGCCCCAATCCTGCCTCGATGGTGTATCCCGGCCTGTCGTAATCCTGGATGAACCAGTCTTTGTATCCGGCGTATGCCGATGCCGACGGCGTCAGTTCCACCGCATAACCGCTGACTCTGCCAAAATACTGTGCGATTTCTGCGGACTGCTCCGGCTCATAATCCAGATATTTCCAGTAGATGACCTCTCCCTGGGTGTGGTACGCGATAATCAGAAGGAAGTTATGTGCCCTAGTAAAATGGTACACAGAAAGGCTCTCCGGAGCCGTCAATGGCGCGGTGCCTACATAGTCCCTGGGTGCCGGTTTCGTGTACCCCTGGGCATATTTGATGCGCTTTGCCTCCTCCCAGCCTGCCGGGAACTGCAGATTTAAGTCCACGCCGTCGATATTTGCCTTCCATCCATCGGGAAACGGAATGGCGGGAAAGTCCGCCGCAATGCGCACTGCCTGGCGATAGAAATCGCCGCTTTTTAAGATACCGTTTACCAAATCCACGCCGTCGGGATTTACCATCGGGATTAAGTAGAGGCGAAAAGTCTCATATAATTCTTCCGCCGGAAAGTCCCCGGTTTCCTCCCCTACCATGGCCTTTCCGTAGTTTTCGCAGTATTCTTCCGCGAATTTCAGCAGTACCGGAGTCGTGATGCTCTCATTGGCATGGTAAGAGGCGCTGTAGCAGACTTCCTGTTCCCCCTCCCCGATTTTTATATAGGGAATGTTTTTCCCCATCACGCTTCTGCCAATCGTTCCGACGGTCAGGAACGGGTATCGCACAAGGAACCCCTCCAAAATCCACTCCAATAGAGGATAGGAATAAGCTACATTTCCAGGCGTGAGC
>CANQUZ010000275.1 GCA_947627165.1 uncultured Roseburia sp. | reverse complement strand
TTTTCCCTCATTTGCCGCTTTGATTCTGGAAATCACATCCGCCCCATAACTCCGCTGATGGTTGACGGAAACGGCAGTCTGGCACGTCTGTTTCGTGGAGAGGCAGACAAGGGATGCGGCTAACGTCGTGGTGCCGATATCTAAGGCGACTCCATATGCCTCCTGCACTCCCTTTGCCCTTTCCCCGACTTTTCCGCATGACACATCCCCCTGCAGCGCGGGTTCAGGCGCATTGTGATGCGGATGACAATCCTTGGCAAAGCCGGTCTCCACTGCCATTTGCTCCTGATTAGAAAGAGAAAGCAGCACCTCACAGTCGCCCTCCGGCACGGAGAGGCAGGCAAGCCTCCATCCCTGCTGCATCTGAGATGGGGGAATTTTTTCTTTTTCCCCTTCTTTCGCCTCCGGCGCCCCTTTTTGATACTGCACCAGGCATTTCCCGCAGGTTCCCTGTCCCCCGCAGGGCGCATCTACATAAATTTTCTGCTCCCGCAGCAGTTCCAGCAATGTTTTTCTCTGATTTTTTTCCGTCTCGATACGGATGTTTGAACCGTCCGCCCTCTGCAATGTCACAACTATCCTCATTTATTTCCGCTTATTCCATCCCCTGCAAGCAATTAGAAACTTGTATCTTTTTCTTCTCCCGATTATAATCATCTAGTAGCCATCATCTTTATATATGGTTTACCACAGAATCAATCAAAAAGAAAGGATTTTTTTTATGATGAAACTCATTTCCTGGAACGTCAATGGGCTTAGGGCCTGTATGCAAAAAGGGTTTATGGACTTTTTTTCGGAGGCGGATGCCGATATTTTCTGCATTCAGGAATCCAAGCTGCAGGAAGGGCAGATTGACTTAGATTTGCCCGGTTATTATCAATACTGGAATTATGCCAAGAAGAAGGGATACTCCGGAACAGCCGTTTTTACGAAAAAAGAACCGCTCTCCGCCACGCGCGGCATCGGCATAGAAGAACACGATCAGGAAGGGCGGGTGATTACCCTGGAATACGAAGATTTTTTTCTGGTGACCTGCTACACGCCAAATTCGCAGAATGAACTCGCCAGGCTGCCCTACCGTATGCAATGGGAGGACGATTTTCTTGCCTATTTAAAACAGTTAGATGAGAAAAAACCGGTCATTCTTTGCGGAGATCTGAATGTGGCGCATGAAGAAATTGATTTGAAAAATCCAAAGACCAACCGGAAAAACGCCGGTTTTTCCGATGAGGAACGGGAAAAGATGACGAAGCTCCTTGCGGAGGGCTTTACCGATACCTTCCGCTATTTTTACCCTGACGCAAGGGACATTTATTCCTGGTGGTCCTATCGGTTTCAGGCGCGGGCGAAGAACGCCGGATGGCGCATCGACTATTTTATCACCTCAAACCGATTACAGGGCCGTTTGGCAGACGCGAAAATCCACACCCAGGTACCAGGATCCGATCACTGTCCGGTGGAACTGCTTTTAGACTGATGGATTGCCGCTTCCAACCGTTGCAATGCCTGCTCTAAGACGCTTCTTGGGCAGGCAATATTGATGCGCTCAAACCCCTCCCCCTCCGGTCCGAAAAGGCTGCCTTTGTCCAGCCATAATTTTGCTTTCTCTGCGATTAGGATCTGCCGCTCTTCTTCCGAAAGCCCCAATCCCCTGCAGTCAAGCCAGATAAGATACGTTCCTTCCGGCTCAATCAGTTTGATTTCCGGCAGATGTTCCTTCAAGTAATTCCTCGCAAAGTCCAGATTTCCCTTTAAGTATTCTTTTAATTCCCGAAGCCATTCCTCCCCCTTTTCGTATGCCGTCTGGGTTGCAACAAGCCCCATGACATTCACCTGGCTGTACCCGGTTCTTCCGATGGCATCCTTAAAAGATTGTTTTAAAACGGGATTGGGAATAAAAATGTTGGAAACCTGAAGCCCTGCCAGATTGAACGTTTTGCTGGGAGCCGTGCAAGTGACGCTGATATCCGCGTATCTCTCATCCAGGGACGCAAACACATGATGGGGATGCCCCGGATACGTAAAATCACTGTGGATTTCATCGCTGACAATCAAGACGCCGTGCTTTAGGCAGATATCCCCCATTTTCCGCAGCTCCCATTCTTTCCAGACTCTTCCTACCGGATTGTGGGGGCTGCAGAGAAGAAACAGTTTGACGTCATTGGCTATGATTTTTTCCTCAAAATCCAAAAAATCAATCTCATAATGTCCGTCCACCAGCTTTAAGGCATTGTTGACTTGCTTCCTGCGATTCTTCTGGATGACTTCCCCAAAGGGGTAGTAAATGGGCTGCTGCTGCAAAACGGCGTCGCCCTCTTTGGTAAATGCGCGAATTGCCGCCGCTATGGCAAACACCACGCCCGGCGTCTTGACAAGCCATTTCCGTTTAGGCTCCCACCCAAACTGCTTCTGATACCAGTGGGAAACTGCCGCAAAGTAATCTTCTTTTCCCTCGCTGTACCCAAAAATCCCATGGGAGACTGCTCTGCTAAGCCGTTCCCTGATCTCCGGCGCGGTCTGAAAATCCATATCGGCAACCCAAAGAGGCAGCACGTCTTCGCTCATACCCCTCTCTTTTGCAAAATCATATTTCAAGCTGTTTGTTCCTCTGCGCTCTACTACTGTGTCAAAATCGTATTTCATCGCACTCCTCTTTTCTACATCCTGCTCCGCCATCTGCTCTGGCTTCTGTCTGTGTCTTATTACATTCTATTCATACGGAATTAGTATGATATTATCATTTTATCGCGTTAAAGTCAACAAGTATCCTGAGCCAAAAAAAGGTAACAGTTCAGCCCATGCCATTCGCAATCCCGCACTACGTGCTTCAAAACTTACTATCGTAAGCGGATTGCTCATGAACGGGCGTTCTGCTCA
>CANQUZ010000274.1 GCA_947627165.1 uncultured Roseburia sp. | reverse complement strand
GTGCATGGTTTGCACTGTAATAATAAAGCGCAAACGTGCAAAAAGAAGAGATCCCCAGTAGAAGCGGTAACACCATCAATTTTTTGCTTGCTGGCTTTTTATCCTCCATTATTTCTTGCTATCCCCCATAAATCCATATTTGTCGAACAGTCGCCCACTCGACAATTAACATTATATCACCCAAATGTGAAGAAATCTATCACTCATCAGGCACGGTTATCAAAATTACGCTTAATCTCTCGTTTGCCAAAAATATATTTATATGGATATCAAAATTGAATGATCCATCGAAAAAATAAAGGACGAGAACAGAAACACACATTGCGGTTTCTATCCTCGTCTTTCTTTCCACTTCTTATGTATATAATTCCAGACTGATTTCCAATGCTTTATCGATTTTTACTAAAATCTGGTGATCCAAATGGCAGACTTTGTCCTTTAAGCGTTTTTTGTCTATAGTGCGAAGCTGTTCTAACAGCACAACAGAATCCTTTACCAAATCATATTTTTTGCAATCCAGCTCCACATGGGTCGGAAGCTTTGCCTTGTTCATCTGGGACGTAATCGCAGCGCAGATGACGGTCGGGCTGTGCCGGTTTCCCACATCGTTTTGTATGATCAGGACAGGTCTTACCCCGCCTTGCTCGGAACCAATCACCGGCCTTAGGTCCGCATAAAAGATATCACCGCGTCTAATTACCATATACTCTCCACTCCACACTTTCCGCGCATCAGAATATCTCTGACGCTATATTTCAGATAGCTTTCCATCTACGGATAGTATTGCCAATTTTACCGGGTGTATTCAAAATTTACTCGGAAAAATGATCTTTTGTACCAATGACCTTTCCCTTATGGACGAAAACCCTGGGGATTCGCTTGCCTAAATCGCAGACAAATTCATAATTAAAGCGGCCGGAGATTCTGCCTAATTCCTCTATCGTAATCGTCTCAGAACCGTCGCTTCCAATCAAAATGACCTCATCCCCGTTCTTTACATCCGGGATATCCGTCACGTCTACCATAAACTGATCCATACAGATTCTCCCCCGGATCGGAGCGCGTTTCCCGTGTATCAGAACATCCCCTTTATTGGAAAGAGAACGGGCATAGCCGTCTGCATACCCCACCGGAATCGTGGCAATTTTGCGTTTCTCTGCCGTGACATAGGTACCGCCATAGCTAATGGCGCGTCCTGCCTCTAACTCCTTGACATAGGCGACATGGGTGATGAGGGAGAGGGCTGGCTTGATGTTTATTTTGGTTCTGTCTACTTCTTCGGAAGGCCACAAGCCATAGAGGGTAATGCCTGCCCGGACTAAATCCATATTTGCCTCCGGCACCTCCACGATCCCGGCACTGTTAGAGCAATGATGGATGGGGATGGAGATTCCGCGCTCCTTTAGCATGGCAACCATGCGCTCAAACATTTCTATTTGACGGAATGTTGGGGTTTTGTCCGTCTCATCCGCCCTTGCAAAATGAGTGAAGATTCCTTCTACCATAATATGCGGCAGCTTTGCCAAACGTGCCATCTCATCCGCCGCCTCCTCCGTCACCTGATAGCCGATTCGCCCCATGCCGGTATCCACGGCAAAGTGGATTTTGCAATCCATTCCCGTCTTTTTTGCGGCGGCGGAAAGCTCCTCCGCCATCGCTTCCGTAAATACTGTGGGGCGGATTTCCGCCCGAATCATAGCTTCATACTGATCCGGAAAAGCATAGCCTAAAATCAGGATGGGTTTTGTGATTCCGTGGTTTCGTAAAATCAACCCCTCCTCCACTGTCGCCACTGCATACCCATAAAGATACTCCAACGCATCGATGGCTTCCGCAATCTCTACTGCGCCGTGCCCATAGCCATCCGCCTTAATCACCGCCATAATCTGAGTATGTTCAGAAATGTTTCCCCGCATTGCCTCCATGTTAGATAACACAGCATCCAAATCGATTTCTGCATAGACTCTGCTGTATCTGTTCATATCAATCCTCCAAATCAATGCGGCGCGTCACCCGCCGCACTCCCTCTATCAAATCTGACGCCATCATTCCGTAGCTGCCCACGCTCTTTCTGATTTCATCTCCCGCTTTTCCGTGCAAAAAGACTCCAAAGGGGGCCGCCTCTTTCGGGGGCATTCCCTGAGCCAGCAGGGAGCCGATAATCCCGCTTAAGACATCTCCGCTTCCCGCTGACGCCATGCCATGATTCCCGGAAAGGTTCAGATACGTCTGTTCATTGGGGATACTTGTAACGGTATGTTCCCCCTTTAATACACATATCGCATGATATTTTTTTGCAAACGTTTCGGCAACTTCTAAGGCTCTCCTCTGGATATCCGGGATGCTGCCGCCTGTCAGCCTGCTCATTTCCCCTAAATGGGGAGTTACTACGATTTCGGTATGGGATCGCAGCAGGAGGCCGATTTCTTTTGCCGCCAGATTCAAGGCATCTGCATCTAAGAGCAGCGGAACATCCGCGTATTCTATCACGCACCTTAGCAGGGCGGCCGCCGTCTCCGTCGTTCCAATGCCGGGGCCTAAGACGATGGCGTCTGCCCATGCTATGGCTTTCACCACTTCCTCCATATCCGGTTCCGCTTCCTGATAGGTTGTCACAACCGCCTCCGGCACTACCGACTGCACTATGACTCGGTTTTCTTCCGGAGTCAGGATCCGCACGAGTCCGCATCCTGACGCATAGGCGGCTTTCCCGCAAAGACAGGCGGCTCCCGCCATGTTCACGCTTCCGGCAATCACCAATAACTTTCCGAAAGTCCCTTTGTGGGAATGGCTCTTCCTCTCCGGCATACGTATCAAATCGGAATCTTCCAAATACGCCGCACTTGGTTTTTTCCCAAACCAGCTCTCCTCACGGATTCCGATGTCCGTTACCATCAC
>CANQUZ010000273.1 GCA_947627165.1 uncultured Roseburia sp. | reverse complement strand
ATGAGCAGAACGCCCGTTCATGAGCAATTTTGAAGCCCGTAGTGCGAGATTGCGAATGGCGTGGGCTGAACTGTTACTGTCAACCATATGCAAGGACGCCGGAATCAACCGGCTATGCCCCTTTTCATGCAGGAAGGGGATGTCTCAACGCATCCCCTCCTCTTTTGCATTCCCGCTCCCATCGCCCGGCTGCTAGTTACAGCAGCAGAAACTGGAGCATTCTGTCTCTACGCAGCTGCAGGCGCTCTTTCCTGCAATTCCAATATGCTCTGCGCCGCATTTATGGTCCTGATTAAATTCGCATTTACAAGCGTCGCAGAACACGTCCGTCTCTTTCGATGGCTTTCCTGCTGCCTGCTTCACCGCGCCGTCTTTCTGCTCCACAAAGCTGCCGCAGCAAGTCTCCTTATTGCTTTCCGCACTCCGTCCCTTTACGGTAATATCTTCTCTGCAGCAACATTTGTCATCATTGTATACACAATTTGACACAATACAATCTAAGTTTGTCATGCAAAGTTCTCCTTTCTGGCGTACTTTCTTAACATCAGCTTTCCTAATTCTGCCGTGTTATGCTTAGTATGTCACCGGAAAAGAAATTTATTTTTTATTTGGATGAAAAAGAGCCGGATTTTATGGAAATATTTTCCAGGAATTTTTTTCCAGAAAATTTTTTGCCATTCCAGGGAACTGCTATTTCCCCTCTTCCTGGGGCAGTTCTTTCCTTATCTCCTTGGTGCGGATCTCCTTACAGATATCCTCCATAAACTGTGCCAGCGTTTTGCTTCCCTCGTCGCCTAAGAAGCGGCTTCTCACGGACACGGTGCGGTCTGCTTCCTCCTGCTGTCCAACCACCAGCATATACGGCAGTTTCTCCAGCCTCGCCTCACGGATTTTAAATCCGATTTTCTCGGAGCGGCTGTCCACAGTGGCATCGATGCCGTTTGCCTTTAATTCTCTGAACACTTCCTGCGCATACGCCTCGTATTTATCGGAAATCGGCAGCACGCGCACCTGTTCCGGGCAAAGCCAGGTGGGGAATTTCCCCGCATATTTCTCTATCAGCCAGGCTAGCGTTCTCTCATAACAGCCCATAGAGGTTCTGTGTATGATGTAGGGACGGACTTTCTCCCCGTTCTGATCGATGTAATACAAATCAAAGTTCTCCGCAATGGCGCAGTCTAACTGGATGGTAATCATGGTATCTTCTTTGCCGTATACGTTCTTTGCCTGAATATCGATTTTAGGCCCATAGAAAGCAGCCTCGCCGTCCGCCTCCACAAAGTCAATATCCTTTTCCCTTAAAACTTCGCGGAGAGCCTCCTGGGTCGTGTTCCAATAAGTTTCATCCCCAAGGTATTTTTTCTTATTCTGCGGATCCCACTTTGAAAGGCGGTAGGTAACGTCTTCCTCTAATCCCAGTGTTTTTAATACATAGTAAGCAAGGTCAAAGCAGCCCTTTAACTCCTCTTCCGCCTGATCCGGCCGGATTACCAGATGCCCCTCGGAAATGGTAAACTGACGCACACGGGTCAGCCCGTGCATCTCCCCGGAATCTTCGCTGCGGAACAACGTGGAAGTCTCACTCATGCGGTAAGGCAGGTCACGGTAAGATTTCTGGCTGTTTTTGTATACATAATACTGGAATGGACAGGTCATGGGACGGAGAGCCAATACTTCCTTATCCGTTTCCTCATCCCCCAGCACAAACATCCCGTCTTTGTAGTGATCCCAATGGCCGGATATCTTATAGAGATCGCTCTTAGCCATAAGCGGCGTCCTGGTGCGGACATAGCCCCACTCGTTGTCCTCTAAATCCTCAATCCATCTCTGGAGTTTCATAATCATCTTTGTCCCCTTCGGGGTAAACAGCGGCAGTCCCTGGCCGATGACATCCACCGTGGTGAACAATCCCATTTCGCGGCCAAGCTTATTATGGTCGCGGCGTTTTGCATCCTCCATACGCTCTAAATGCGCCGCCAAATCTTCTTTTTTGTTGTAGGCAGTGCCGTAAATTCTCTGCAGACGCGCTTTCTCAGAATCGCCCCTCCAATAAGCCATGGAAGATGAGGTCAGTTTGAACGCCTTGATGCCTTTCGTGTTCATCAGGTGGGGGCCTGCGCAAAGATCCACAAACTCGCCCTGGTCATAGAACGAAATCTCAGCCCCCTCCGGAAGCTCTTCGATCAATTCTACTTTAAAAGGCTCCTTCCTCTCTTTCATAAAGGCAATCGCCTCTTCTTTTGGAAGCGTAAAGCGTTTTAATTCATGTCCCTCTTTGATGATTTTTTTCATCTCGGCCTCCAGGCGATCTAAATCCTCCCTGGAAAACGGTTCCGCGTCAAAGTCGTAGTAAAAACCGTCCTCAATGGCTGGCCCGATGGTCACTTTCGCTTCCGGAAACAGCCGTTTCACTGCCTGCGCCAATACGTGCGACGCCGTGTGGCGGATGACTTTTAACCCTGCCGGTTCATTGGCAGTGATGATGTTCAGCTCACAGACCTCCTGCAATACCGTGCGCAGATCCACGATTTTGCCGTCTACTCCTCCGGCACAGGCAACCCTTGCAAGGCCTTCGCTGATATCTTTTGCGATCTCATAAACAGATTTTGCTTCGCCGTACTCTTTGACAGAGCCGTCTTTTAACGTAACTTTCATATGCTCCTCCTTATTTCTAAAAACTTGTGCGCCAAAGAAACTTTCCATTTCCCTGGTTTTCCTTTCCTAAAGCAAGCAGGGAAACGTCCCTCCCCCTCCTGCCTGTGCGCCGGCAGCTTTGCCGCCTTTCCCTCTCCGCGCCCATGTGCATAAAATCGTAACAGTTCATCCCACGCCATTCGCAATCCCGCACTACGGGCTTCAAAATTGCTCATGAACGGGCGTTCTGCTCATAAGCAGTCTCG
>CANQUZ010000272.1 GCA_947627165.1 uncultured Roseburia sp. | reverse complement strand
CAAAAGAGGCTTCTCCCACCCCTGCTATCTTGACATTGGTGAAACTAAAATACAGAGTTCTAAGCACCGGATATACATTAAAAATCAGAAATACGACAACAAAGGGGGCTACAAAAAAATACCCTGCGTTATTATAGTCTTTCATTTTTTTATTTTTTGTTCCCATAATAAACTATTTCCTTTCCTGTGTCTTTGTTCCTGCATTTAAGAAAAACCGCGCGGCCCATTGTTATGAGCCTGCGGTTATTCTCTCTGCGGGTCGGACAGACCTCTTTATTCTCTGTTTACTGTAATGTCCGGATAAGTAGATTCCACTAAATCATAGAACTCATTGATTGCTTCTTCTTTGGTCTTTTCGCCCGTTTTGATAGCGGAAATAGCAGCTCCCCAGGCATCGCCGATTCCTTTGTCATATCTGGTCACTTTGGAAAGATCGATTCCGTTTGCACGCTCTAACCAGAACTCATACAATTTCTCGCCGCCATAAATCTCATTGGCGTCGTCTTTATGTTTCTCAAGTACGGATTTCAAAGAAACAGTGTCTCCCTGGGAAGCTTCAATCCACCAGTCTGCTGTCTCCTCGTTTAAGGTACAGAATTTCACAAAATCCCATGCCGCCTCTTTTCTCTCGGACTGAGAAGAGATACCGATATAAGTGCCGCCGTCAAATCCATAAGCCGGTCCTGCGCACACGCCCCATAAGCCGGATGTATCTCCTACATGGTCACGCATGGTAAGAACGCCCCATGCCGGAAGGCCGAAAGCAAAGACTTCTGTTTTTGCCATATCTTTTGTTGCTTCTGCAAAAGACGCCTCATCCCATACATTGACAGAATCATCGGCATAGCTCTGAATATCGGCAGTCAGGATAGGCACCTCGCCTGCCATCGCCTGATACCAGGGAGCTGACCACTGGTTGGCATATGCGGTCAGATCGTTCTGATACAATTCCGTACACAAATCCATGAAATCATATCTGGACTGCGCTACATTTAAAACGCCGTCCACAACCCAAGCGGAATCGCCGGAAAATACGCTCATTTCGGCATCGGATGAGAAGATTCTGTAACCAGCGTCTTTTAATGTCTCAGCCGTGTTTAAGATGGTCGGGTAATCTGCAAACAGTTTGCCGATTTCTACCGGATCATCCGTTCCAAAAACTTCGGTTGCGATATCTCTCCGGTAATAGATGCCTGCCGGCGTAATCTGATAAGAAATGGCTCTCTGCACACCGTCGTCAGACTGTCCCATTTCCCATACATAATCTACAATCTGGCCTTCGTAATCTTTTGCCCCAAGCTCATCTAAATCTGCAAAGAAGCCTGCATCATAAAAATCTTCCAGCATTTTAGGCTCGCCTACGATGATATCCGGTTCTTTCTCTCCTGCCAGAAGAGCCGTCTGTACCTTCGTCGGATAATTGTCCGGCTCGATTACGATGGTTTCCACTTCCACCCCTGTCTGCTCCTGATACCTCTCCCCAAACTCAATCAGGTCGTTCGCAAGGGTCCAAACCACCAGCTTTTCAGCGCCTGCAGATCCTTTGTCCGCGCTGTCCGTTTTCTCTTCTCCTTTGCCATCCCCGCCTGCCGGAGCCGCATTCCCGCTTCCGGAATTTCCACAGGCTGTCATAGAAAGAGCCATTGCGCTGACTAATAATACTGATACTGCTTTTTTTAACTTCATAAAAATATCCTCCTTTATAACCCAGTATCTCAGTTGTTCCTTGATACTCAGATTATAAGGAGGATTTTTTCAAAAAAAAATGTTCTAAATTTTAAAAAGGTGTCAAATTTTTAGTTATGCAATTTTAACATGAAAACTACAATTTCATAGGATGTTTTTTTGTCCGTAACAGTTCAGCCCACGCCATTCGCAATCCCGCACTACGTGCTTCAAAGCTTACTATCGTAAGCGGATTGCTCATAAGCAGTCTCGTATGCTCATTCATGCAAGCATGATTCGCCTACGAGACTGCTTATGGCTGAACTGTTACTTTTATCCTATTGTATATTTTCAGGCAGACATAAACAACAATGTATGCGGCTGTGTCATTGAAAAACAAATCGCGATAGGCGTTCGGATGCAATTCCTCAAAAAAACCCGTCACAAAAACATATAGCATTGCCAATAAAATAAAAATGACATAAGGCACAAAAAAATTCAGAATGCCGCTTTTCAAATCTAATTCCAATACCAGAATCAACACCACAGATCCTATGAATACTAAAACTGCCCTGTCAATGATATGCCTATAGGTGTCGGTTTCATATCCCAATGCTAAATTCAGGATACAGCTTATCAATGTAGCAAATGTAAAAATGGTACAAAACAATAGCAGAATACTTTTTACTCTCTTTAACATCTCCAATTCTTCCTCTCATCCCCCTTACCGTCCTGCGGAACAATTTCGCAGACCGGGGGCTATTTCTCTCTATATTTCCCTGTAATATAGATACTGTAAATTGCCATCATTGCTATGGTTTCTATCATCACGCCCAAAGCAGATACTAAAATAAATGGCGTATTTTGTCCGCCGAGCAAAGGCACTCCTAATAGGATGAAAATAGCTCCGTAAGCAAGAAACAGTTTTCCAACGGCACGGTTGTATGCTCTTATGTCATGCACCGGAAATGTTTTGATATTTGCCCAAAAACCAACCGCTTTCTTTGAAAAAAAGGCGTTGATACCAAGTCCGATCATAAAGCAGCCAAACAGCACCCACAACCCAAATCCAATCAGCGTTCCGCCCATATGGTATCCCCCCTTTCACTACACAATTCCGCGTCTTCATTATAACCCATCGTTAAATATACGTCAATCATTCGGGGATGTACCTATTTTGCTGTACTGGATACTCTCCCCCACACAGCGTTCCGTCAAAGTCCACCGCAAAACTTTTAAAATTCATACTACACCCCCTCTGTCTATTGCAAACAATT
>CANQUZ010000271.1 GCA_947627165.1 uncultured Roseburia sp. | reverse complement strand
CTGTTGAAACGGTCAATCTCCCTCTCCAGCCTGCCGGAACCGCCTTCCCTGCCGCGATAGGAAGTTCCTTTGCCGTTTCCTCTGTCACCCTGGCCGCCATTTTGGCCCGGTCTGCCGTTTTGATGGGGCCTTTGGCCGCCGTCGCCTCTTGCGCCCCGCTCGCCGTGAGGACGCTGCTGGCCGCCGGCACGGTTAAAGCCGCCGCCCTGTCCGCGGCGTTCTCCATTGCCCCCTCTTCTCTCGCCGGAACGGCTTTCCTGGGCATATACGTTCTGCCGTCTGGTTCCGTCCGGATTTTCGTATACGTTCTCCCTCGGTATCTGTATGGTTTCCTGCGGTTTCGCTTTGGCTTCCTGCGCATTCATCGTTGGCTGCGCCTTGGCTGCAGCCGCTTTTGCAGCAGCCTTTGCTGCGGCTCTTGCCGCTTCTAATCTCTCCGCTTCCTCTGCTGCGGCCGCCGCTTCCGGATTAATCGCGCGCTCAAACGCTTTCCTCACGTCTTTCGGCGCCGCCGGTTTTTGCTGCACCGGACGGGCTCCGTTTCCTCCCTGCGCCCCCTGCGGACGGCGCGCGCCACTTCCCGGTCTGGCTCCCTGCTGCCCGGATTTTCTGCCGCCGTCCCTGCGTGGATTTCCCTGCTTACTATACTGCGCATTAAAAACGGTGGTTATACTTGATTTTTTCTTGTGAGCCTCTCCTGACGCCTCTTTTTTTGCGCCATTCCCGGACGCCTGTTTTTGGGAATCTTCTTTTTTTGCCTCGTTTTTTTCTTGATTTTCCATATTCTGTGACTTTACTTCTTCCTTTTTCTCATTGGAGGCCGCCAGCTTTTGTTCTTCGCTGTTTCCTCCGGTAAATTTATTGCGGACCAATGCCTGCGCCTCCTCCTCCACATTGCTGCTGTGGGATTTTACCGAATACTCTGTGGTACTTAAAAATTCTATAATCTGCTTATTCTCCAACCCTAATTCTTTTGCAAGTTCATGAACTCTCATTTTTGCCATATATCCTAATTCCTCCATGATTCAGTTGCGATTGTCTGTTTCAATTTGTCTTCTATCGAACGCGCAAGGCCTTCCTTCGTCACGGCCAACGACGCACGGAATTCTTTTCCTATAAAGTGGCCTAACGTCTCTTTATCAGAATACAAATACATTGGAATCCCATAAAAATCCGTCATGTTCCGAAACATTTTTACGGTATTGTCCGATGCGTCGCGCGCCACGATAACGAGACAGGCCTTTCCCTCTTTTACCGCTTTCTCGGTAGAAAACTCTCCGCTTGCGACACTTCCGGATTTTGCCGCAATGCTGAGCATAGATAACACTCTGTCAGGTTTCAAGCTTTTCCATCTCCTTCGTCAGCATTTCATATACATCCCTGGGAATTGACATTTTAAATGATCGTTCCAAGCCCTTGTTTTTGACTGCCTTCTCCAGGCATTCTTTATTCGGGCAAATATATGCTCCTCTGCCATTTTTTCTTCCGGTTGTATCTAAAATGATCTCCGCTTTCTCCGGTTCTTCCGGGGACGCAGTCTTAATAACTCTTATCATGTTTTTTTTATTTTTCATTTCATGACAGCCAACGCACTGCCGCATCGGGATTTTTTTATTTGCCATTCTCTCCCTCCCCTATTCTTCATCGGCGCCGCTGTCCTTCAATTCGGATTCCTCTTCAGCCTCTTCCCCGGCGTATCCGTCCTCCTGATATTCGTCTTCTTCGTATTCTCCCTCTTCATAATACTCATCGTCATACTCATCTTCTTCATACTCGTTTTCATAATCGAGGAAGTCTCCGGATTCCCTTGCCTGCGTCTCGCTCTTAATATCAATCTTAAATCCGGTGAGGCGCGCCGCAAGTCTTGCATTCTGCCCTTCTTTGCCAATGGCGAGGGAAAGCTGGTAATCCGGCACTACCACTTTCGCCGCTTTTTCCTCCGCATCTGCGATGACGGAAATGACTTTTGCCGGGCTTAAGGCGTTTTCTATCATCATGGCCGGGTTTTCATTCCAGGTAATGATGTCGATTTTCTCTCCCCGAAGTTCGTTGACAATGGCGTTGACTCTGGCTCCGTTCATGCCGACGCAAGCCCCTACCGGGTCTACGTCCGGATCGTTAGACCACACCGCAATTTTGGTTCTGCTTCCCGCTTCCCTTGCGATTGCCTTAATCTCCACGATCCCTTCCTTCACTTCCGTCACCTCGGATTCAAAAAGTCTTTTCACTAATTCCGGGTGCGTTCTGGAAACCAGGATTTTAGGTCCTTTGGAGGTTGCTTTTACTTCCAGGATGTAGAGCTTAATCCGCTCCGTCGGCTGGAATATTTCGCCTCTGACCTGTTCGCTCTCCGTCAGTATCGCGTCCACTTTTCCAAGATTGATGCTGACGTTCCGCCCCACATAGCGCTGCACCACTCCGGTCACTACGTCCTTTTCTTTGCTGTAATACTGGTCAAATAATACTTTGCGCTCTTCTTCGCGAATTTTCTGCAGGATCACGTTTTTGGCATTCTGGGTTGCAATGCGCCCAAATTCCTTCGACTGCACCTCTAAATTGACGATATCCCCCACTTCATATTTTGAATCAATCATTTTGGCATTCATCAGGCTGATTTCCTCTACGGGGTCCTCCACTTTTTCCACAACCGTTTTTTCCTGGAATACATGAAATTCACAGGTTTCCGGATCAATGTGTACCTTTACGTTCTCCGATTTGCCAAAATGGTTCTTGCAGGCTGTCACAAGAGAATTTTCAATCGCTTCTAATAAAGTCTCTTTGCTGATGTTTTTCTCCTGCTCTAATATATTCAGCGCTTCTAATAACTCGTTATTGCTACTCATTTTTGTTTTTCCTCCTAAATTTTTCTATCGTTATTATCAAGCAACAAACCTAACGTTTTGTATTTTTAAGTAACCGTTCAGCCATAAGCAATCTCGTAGGCGAATCATGCTTGCATGAATGAGCATACGAGACTGCTTATGAGCAGAATGCCCGTTCATGAGCAAT
>CANQUZ010000270.1 GCA_947627165.1 uncultured Roseburia sp. | reverse complement strand
GAAAAACTTAAATTCATGGAAGAAAAGATTCCCTCGCTCACGCCCCCAATCCTTGTGCTAAAACAATGTTCCACGATACCCGTCCGCTCTAACAGCGGATACTTTAACAGCAGAAGCTCCGCCCCATCCTCTGTAGGGACTGCCTCCTGCCTCAACACTTCCTGCTCTGTCTTTGTCTGAAACTTCTGCAACATCCTTTTCCTTTCTTTACACAGATTCCTAATATCCCTGATAGGCGAAGGCGTCGCGAATCAGGGTCATCTCTTCCCCCAATACCGCCGCCACATCAAATCGGCAGGGCGTGCCCTCCCCATAGCCGTGCGTCAGGCAATAGTAGGAAGCCGCCCTGCTGATGGTCTGCTGCTTTTTCTTCGTCACCGCCTCAAGAGGCCCGCCTTTCTTTCCGCTGCTTCGATATTTGACTTCCACAAACACCAGGTACTCCCCCTCCCTGGCAACCACATCGATTTCTCCGAAGCGGCAGCGGAAATTGTACTCCAAAATCTCATAGCCTAACGACAGCAGATAGCCTCCCGCCAATTTCTCATAGGCGCTGCCCAAAGCCCTGTTATTTTTCCGTTCCCCCAAATCGTTTTTCTCCCCTTATTCTCTCCATCCCCATACGGTTATGCCATTGCAGGCTGATTGCTGCCACGCTATATCAGCCCTGCTTTGTTTAATTTTGCTTTCATGCGGTCCATATCGTCCACAAACACCAAAATCTCCGCCACTACATCATATAATTCCGGCGGTATGGCGTCTCCGATTTCCAGCTTTGACAGGGTTGCCGCCAATTTATCGTCCTTATAAAAAGGGACGTCATTTTCTTTTGCCGTCTGTATGATGCGCTCCGCCACTTCGCCTTTTCCTGTCGCGAGTATCTTAGGGGCGGTGTCCCCCGGCTCATAGGAAAGGGCGACTGCGGTTTTCGTTTTCTGTTGTTCTTCTTTTTTCACCGGAACCCTCCTATGCTTTCATATCGAACGAATAACGGTGCAGCGTTCCTGCCGGCGGCAGATCTTTTTTCAGGAAATCTTCCACAAAATCCACCTGTTTTTTCTCATTGCTTACCGTGACGCTGCAGGTATACCCCTTATTTTTCAGCCGTTTTTCCAAAACCGGCAGATGTTTTTCAATCAGCTGGTAAGAGGCGTCATTGTCTATATAAAAATTTGTTACGATATTCTTGCGCAGCATTTTCACAGAAACGTCGGTAGACCCCAGATTCTCCAAATCCAAATGCAAAAACGCCGTCAGCTCCGCATCCGGATCCCGCAGATTTTTTTTGTTGGTATAGACGTAAAGTTCGCTTGATGCGTTCTGGCCTGTCAGTTTCAAAGGTATCTGCAGATAAGTATAAATCTGGTTGACCTGATTCTGAAATTCAATGTTCCCCCGGACCTCCGACGCCGTGTGGGAAAAGCTGTTCTCCGAAACGCCCGCCATCCGCATTGCGTGCTCTATCTGTTTCATCTGCGTTTCCATCCGCTCATAAAGCCCGCTGATTTTATTTTCTTCTTTCAGCTCCCCCGGCTTCAGCAGCCACTGCTGCTCCGCCATATTTTTGAACAATGTCTGAAATTCCTTGCTGGCAAACAGTTTGGGGACGCCGGAAAACCCAAATTCTCCATGTTCCATCAAGGCATCCCGCACAAGATTTAAAAATTGGGACACCGTCAGGTCTTTGTTCACCTTCACGTCTGCCAGGGGCGCCTTATCATCCGCCATCTGCCTTGCCACTCCCTGCCCCAATTCCTCGTCCAGCATCGTATTGACAAAAATCTCCCCCTCGCTTGGACCCTGGAAAATCTCATCATTCCCCGCCAGCGTCGGGATGTTTTGCAACAGCTGCTTTAAATTTTCCAACTGCTTTCCGTCTAAAAGCTGCCCTATGGTCTGGGGCGGGACGGCTGACGGACGATCCGGCGCGCCCGCCGCGGGCTTTATCTCCCCTTCTGCTGCGGCCGCCTCCCCCGTCGGGATTCCTTTTGCCGGTGCAGTCTGTCCCTCCGCCGTGTTTTCCATTTCTGCATCCGGAAGAAGATTTTCCTGTATCACGGCTTCCGCCGGGAGGTCCGGCTTCTCCCCCTGCTGTAAGATATCCAGCACCTGGCTGTAAAGGAGGAAGGCTTCCGGGGCGGGGACGTTCTCGCTGCCTATCGCCTGGGCAATCTGCCCGATTGCCTGCTCCACTTCCCCTAAGATAGCGTGGCGTCCCGCCATGTAATGCTCAAACTGCGCCGCCATCTCCTCACTGACCGGCAAGCCTATCCTGGTCATCTGGACTAGCGTGGAGACGTTTACATTGGGGTTGCTGTTTAGCACCCTCGCCATGTCGAGCAGCCCCTGTTTGCCGATGGACATCTGCTCCTGCATCATGGCGTCCACCATGGCGACGCTCCGCTCCGTCGCCGGAATCCCCGCCGCCGACAGGGCGTTTAACAAAATCGGGTTGCTTACCCCGCTCTCTGTGGTATAAGGCTTGATTGCCACTGTGGTACCGTCATTGGAGCGCACCTGAAAAAACATGGAATCGCCTGCATTCAGACTGACTCTGCCGTCTAAGCGGGCGGAAATCATCTGCCCGTTGCTCAATGCCAGCGTAACCCTGCCGTTTTTCACGCTATTGACCGTCCCCTCAAAAATGCTTCCGGTCTCTAACTCCCCAATGGTAGATACCATTTTCCCTGCGCTTTGGGCGTTGCGCAGCTCTTCGGTGCTGTTGCTGACATTTCTGTTGTATTGGCCGAGCATCTCTGATATCCGCATCTGTTTCCTCCCCCTCTAACCGGCTACACAAAATGTTTGATAAAGCTTGCCCTGTGGATTGGCGACGGCCCATAGGCCTTCAACGCCTGGATGTGCTCCTTTGATCCGTATCCTTTGTTGGAGGCAAACCCGTATTCCGGCATAAGTTTATCATATTCCTCCATCAGGCGGTCCCTTGTCACTTTCGCAATGATGCTGGCGGCTCCGATGGATACGCTCTTTGCATCCCCCTTGATGATGGGAACCTGACGGATGGATA
>CANQUZ010000269.1 GCA_947627165.1 uncultured Roseburia sp. | reverse complement strand
CCGCACACATTTATCAGGCGCTGCAGGAAATCGTCTCCCGCGAGGTGGCGGCGCAAGACCCCTGCGTGCTTACCATCGGCAGATTTTCCGGCGGGCAAAAGCCGAATATTATTCCGGAACGTGTCGTGATGGAGGGCACCATCCGCTATAAAAATAAGGAAACCGGGGAGCGCGTCTACAACAGGATTGGTGAAATTGCGCAAAGCATAGCCCGTGCATTCCGAGGCGAGGCGAGGCTTTCTGAAATAGCGAGCGCGCCGCCGCTCATGAACGATGACGATATGGTGCGAAAGATGAGCGAATACGCCAAACAGATTGTTGACCCGCAGACGGTTGTGCTGCTTCCGGAGGGCGGCATGGGCAGTGAGGATTTTGCCTCCTTCAGCTATCAGGTGCCGACTGCCTATCTGCTTCTTGGCGCGGGGACAGGCGAAGAAAATCCGCTCTTTGGCAAGCCCATGCACAATGAATGCGTGGTATTCAACGAGGATATTTTGTCATTGGGCAGCGCGATACTAGCGGTCTGCGCGATAAACTGGCTGAACAATCATTGCGGCGGCCAGTAGGAATCAATATCGGGCGTTTTTATTATGTATATTTGCTGATTCATAGGATTTGAGATATTATTTATTCCCAAACGGGAGAAAAAAGAATGTCATTGTAATGACTGTGTTAATGTTCTTGGATTATCCCTAGAATAATCAAATGATAATTGTGATAATGAACTTAATAAAATCTGTTGCCTTTCGTTTTCTCTTTTTGCGAAAGTATGATAACACAACTGCATCGACCTGTTAAAGCATTAAATTAGGAAAACGCGATGTAACAAGAGGAGCTGATTTGTAATGACTTTTCATTTTGGACAGCAGACACTGTTTCTGCTGATTTATGGTTTTTTGACTTGGGTGGCTGAAGTGGTCTATTTCGCAATCCGAAAAAAACAATTTATTAACAGGGGCTTACTTTCCCTGCCCATCGACTTTGAGATCGGAGCGGTCTTTTCGAACATTGCCCTCGTCCTGCCCACACTGGGGCGGAACTATGTGGGGATGTACCTCATCACCCTGGCCAGCCTAGTTCTTACCCGATCCGTGTTGGGATTCTTTTGCGGCAGGCTAACGAAGAATATCACATGGCTGGAGAAAGCTCCCAGCGGCTCATGGTGGAGCCTTTTGTTCAGCGTATTGGCGGCTGGAGCCATCCTGGTAATTTATCTCCTGTTGCACCCCGTTCTGATGGTGCTGGTGCCACTGATTTCCGAGACGGTTCTGTTTGTGATCTGGGTCGTGGCATGGGTGCTGATTTTGAGCGACTTTGTTGCAGTGGTTTTTGCCATGCGGAAGGGCCGGGACAGCTTTGAACGGCAAATGGAAAAGGGCCAGACGGATGAGCTATCCGCATGGATCTCTAAAACTGTATGGAGGCGTTTGGAAAGAGCCTATCCCGGCATTCAGGATGAGAATAGGCGCGATAGCATCGTCTTTGCGAAAGGCATGAGCCTGGACAAGCTAATCTGGGTTTTTTTGATTTCGGCTCTTTTAGGGGATATCATTGAGACGTTCTACTGCCGCTTAGTGGGCGGCACATGGATGAGCCGTTCCAGTGTGATTTTCGGTCCTTTCAGTTTTGTGTGGGGCATCGGAGCGGTGTTGCTGACGGTGAGCCTAAACCGCCTTAAGGATCAAAACGACCGCTGGATTCTCTTGGCGGGCGGCATCCTAGGAGGGGCTTTTGAATATATGTGCAGCGTGTTCACCGAACTGGTCTTTGGCAAGGTGTTCTGGGATTACAGCACCATGCCTTTGAACATCGGCGGGCGGACGAACGTGCTGTTCATGTTCTTCTGGGGGATCCTAGGGCTGGTTTGGGTGAAGATTGTCTACCCGCCGTTGGAAAAGCTTATTGAAAAATTCTTTCCGGCTGCAGCTAAAGTACTCACCTGGCTCATCATTGTCCTGATGGTCCTCAACGGGCTGTTTACAATGGCGGTTATGCTGCGCTATAACGAGCGGCAGGCCGGCGCCCCGCCTTCTAACGTGATGGAGGAATTTATTGACAGTACCTACGACGACCGTTTTGTGGAAAACCGCTGGCAGAATATGGTCAGCGCAGATACAACATAATTCCTTTTGTTTTCAAAAAGCGGCAATGCTGTCAAAATTAGATGTTTCCAGAAATTCCTTAGTTTTTTCAGCCTGAAACCGAGTTCTATAAAAAAGAAAATTTTTCAAAAAAAGTTCGTACCGAAAACGGCACGAACAAATATAGGAAAGAGAAATTTTTATTCATAACAGCACAGAATTATCTATGATTGCTTGAAATTCATTGTAGCTCATTGTTGTTATGCCAGTATCATTTCCAGCATAATAAAATACACAGTCAAGTTCATCTGCTGATTTATCATCGGATTGATAAAAAATACCGTATGTACTTTCAGTGGAGGGAATCTTCCGGTGGGCCTGAGACAGGGGAATCTGCCTGTTTCAGGCTGAAAACGGAGATGCGAAAGAACAGGCTGAAATACTATAATAGTAGAAATAATAAAAATAAAATAATTTTACGGAAAGAGTATGATTCTTTGGCTCACCGGCGAAAATATGACTTAATAAGATGTATGCAGACAAAGTAACAGTTCAGCCGCGCCATTTGCAATTCCGCACTTCGCATCCGGACGGCAGGGCGGCATTTTTTTGTTTACAAAGAAAAATGATGATGTTAGAATATCACTAGACATTTTTAGGACAATACCAAGCAGAGAGGTTTAGGGGGAGGAGAGACAATGGCAGGAGTATTGCAAACGTTATACGACCAGCTTTATCCTTCAAAGGGCAGGATATTGCCGAAGCAGGAGGGGGCGGGCGGACACGTCAGAGAAAAAATAAAGCACAGCGGGCCGTCGCACCGTCCCGAGATGAAGTCCGGGGAAAAGGCAGAGCGTCAGGCGGAGGAAGAGGCGCAGCCGAAAGCGGAACAGGACTTGGGGAGGGATCTGGAAGCAAAAGAAGGGCAAATCGCAGAAGGGGCGGAAAACGCGCAGGAGCAGG
>CANQUZ010000268.1 GCA_947627165.1 uncultured Roseburia sp. | reverse complement strand
TCGCAATCCCGCACTACGGGCTTCAAAATTGCTCATGAACGGACGTTCTGCTCATAAGCAGTCTCGTAGGCTCATTCATGCAAGCATGATTCGCCTACGAGACTGCTTATGGCTGAACTGTTACATCTATTTTACCATTTTATCCTTCAGAACACAACTTTTGAAACAGACATTTCCGCCATCTATGTATAAAAATGTTACTTTGAAACATAATAGACAAAAAGGAGGATAACAATGAATACAAATTGGTTGGATTACACATTATTAACATTAGTCATTATTGGAGCCGTCAACTGGGGGCTGATTGGATTTTTCAGATTTGACCTGGTAGCATTCCTCTTCGGGGATATGTCCTGGCTGGCGCGCATTGTCTATGCGGTAGTCGGCATCGGAGGGCTTTACCTTATCAGCCTTTTCGGACGGATCCGCTCTATGGACCGCGCATAAGCATGATTCACAGGCGGTGCGGTGGGGAACTGCATCGGTGTTTCCCATCGCGTCAGCCTATCCTGCCGCAAATGTTTCAGGCGTCCCCTGGCACAAAAAGGCGCGGTACGCAGGAAAGATGGCGTTCCGTAAACGTTTACCATTTTTCCTGTGTACCGCACCCAAAGGACCTTCTGAATATCCGCTTATAGGGAAACGATAATTTTTGCTTTTGCCAGATCCGTAAGGTCTGCTTCGTTCTTAGAAATGCTGACTATAAATTTCACATTAAACTTTTCGCTGATAATGTCTAATTTTTCGATTGCATGGTTTAATTCCTCGTCAGAATGGATGGATGCAATGGTGAGAAAGCTGTCTAAATACATCTCTTCTAAATCATTGTCCTGTGATACAATGCCGCAGATAAAACCAAGAAATTCATCACAGTTTTGGATGAGATAATCCATAACATTGATTAACCGAACCTTGTTGCTTAACTCATACATATGTTTTTGGCTCTTGTCGAGATAAACAAGGTTGCCGGATGCCGATGCCACAGATTCGTTGACTTTTCCTAATAACTCTTTGGTTTTTCCTTTTCCCTTTTCACCTGAAATAATCTCTATCATGGCAATTCCCTCCTAGTGATACAATTCACCGCTTTATTCGTGATAATGAATAAAAACGATTCGTTTTATAAAATAATTATAGTATATATATACAAAAAATACAACCTATTTTTCCGCGGCGGCAGATGAGGTTAATTTGCGAATCCTTCCAGCATTTCATTCATCAGCAGATAGAGGTTCGATTTTCCGTCTGCCTTTAATACAATCGAGATGATGGGCTCCCCCGACGCGTTTTGGGAATACAGGGCAAGGCAATACCCGGCCTGCCCGGTGGTACCCGTCTTGCCTCCAATGATCTCAAAGCCTTCCGGTGTCCGGTAATTGCCGGCAAAATATTGGTTCGTCGTCTCCCAGGTCTGGGTTACAGCGCCGCCCTCCGCATCCAAGTAAGATACATCGACCGACCTGGTATGGATGATATCCGCAAATGTCTCGTTTTCTAATGCGGCACGGAACAAAAGATACAAATCGTACACGGAGGTATAATGATCTTCATCCGGCAGTCCGTTGGGATTGACAAAGTGGGACTGAACGGCTCCTAACTTCGCCGCTTCCTGGTTCATCAGCTCCGCAAAACTCTCCACGTCCCCGGAAATGTATTCCGCAATGGCAATGGCGGCGTCGTTTCCGCTGCGGAGCATTAAGCCGTAAAGCAAATCCCGCATGGTAATCACATCTCCCGCTTTCAGACCGCAGACGGAGGAATCGGAAGCCTGGTCTGCCGCATTCTCACTGACCGTAACCGTTTCGTTCAAGTCCGCAACCCGGTTCAGCGCTATGTATGCCGTTAAAATTTTTGTGGTGCTGGCGGGATAAAGTTTGTCATAAATATTTTTCTGGTAGACCACCGTATTCGTGGCAAGGTTAAAGGTCCCTGCCCCCTCTGCCACAAAAGCATCCGTCGTGTCTGTCCCTACTTCGGTATCTTCCGCCACGCAGAGATTTTTTGAAAAATAAGGCTTTTCAGCCGCACCGTCTCCCGAAGGCAGGGCGCTTTCCATGCCGCTGTAGATATCATAAGGGTTCTCTAAGACCGCCTCTTCTGTTCCGCAGCCGCTCCAGAAGCAGGTTACGCAGAGCAGAAGCAACGGCAGGGCTTTTTTATTTATACATTTCACGCCACTCTAAATCTCCTCTGTCCAAAGATTTAATCAATAGTTCTGACGTCGCCAAATTAGTCGCCAGCGGAATATTATGGATATCACAAAGCTTTACCACATTGTTTACATCCGGCTCATAGGATTTTGGAGTCAGCGGATCCCGGAGAAAGATGACCAAGTCGATTTCATTGTGCTCAATCTGCGCCCCTAACTGCTGCGCCCCGCCCAAATGGCCCGCCAGATATTTATGGATCGTTAAGTTTGTGACCTCCTCAATCAATCTCCCTGTGGTTCCTGTGGCAAACAGTTCGTTTTTGCAAAGGATGCCCCGATAGGCAATGCAGAAGTTCTGCATCAATTTCTTTTTCGAGTCGTGTGCGATAAGTCCAATATTCATATTCGGTACCTCCTAACAGTTAATATTTTTTAGGCTGCAATCCGACATTTAAAACCAGACCGATACCTATATATAGTGATAATAATGACGTAAGTCCATAGCTTACAAAGGGAAGCGTAACCCCGGTATTCGGCAATAACCCGCTTGCCACGCTGATATTGACAATGCTTTGAAAGCCAATGAGGGCAGCTATGCCGCAGCAGATTAACCTGCCTGCCGTATCTTTCGCCTTTCCTGCAATAAATATACACTCAATTGAAATGAAAAGCAAGAGCATTATGATAACGGAGGTACCGACAAAGCCCAGCTCCTCTCCTGCTACGGCAAAAATAAAATCATTCTGCGGCTCTAAAATGAAATTGCCGTTTTTGACGGAGGTTGCCGCCGTGTTATTCAGGCCCTTGCCCCACAAAAGCCCGGAACCGATTGCCATAATGGAATTTTGCTGCTGGTAGGCAAGATCCGGATAAGCCTCCGGATAGAGCCATGCCATAATACGCCCAA
>CANQUZ010000267.1 GCA_947627165.1 uncultured Roseburia sp. | reverse complement strand
ATGTCCCATACGTCCTGATAACGCTCGAAATAGGTTTCCCTCGTGCTGATCTGGGAGAGGGAGAAAAAACACTGCATGAGCGCAAACGCAAAGAATGAGACTATGAGCGACAGGGACGCTGTCCGCAGCGCTTTTCTCTGCGCTTTCAGTGCGTTACCTGCTAATTCTCCTTCTATCCCAAACAATAATGAGAGTAAACGGGAGGTCTTTTTGCGCTTTAACTGCAATTCATCCATATTTTTAATCGCCTCCAGCGGCGTGAGCTTGCTAAGGCGTCGGGCGGGAAGCCATGCGGAAATCCATATTGTTATAACCGTTACAAGCATTGTCACCGCCAGAACCAGCGGGTGATAACCAAAGACCAATGGATGCCGCCCCGGAATATCGCTGCCGATATAGGTGTCTACCAGATACAGCAGTCCCGCGCTGAGCGCGATCCCAAGCAGGTTTCCTGCAATCACCGGCGCCGCGCTGAGAGCAGCCGCTTCCTGCAAAAGGCACGCCCGGATCTGCTTTGGTGTCGCCCCGATACTGGAAAAAATGCCAAACTGATGGATCCTCGCATTCATGGATACCGCCAAAGAGTTATGGATCATGATAATCAAAGAGAAAGATGCTGCCACCGTGATCAGAAGAAACAGCGGGAACAACAGCCTTGGGGCGGTATCACCGGAATCGCGGACCAGGTACATGGCAAGCAACTCATAGTTGTAAACAATTTTATCCTGTGGAATGTTAAGCTGTTCCGCAATCCGGGGCATATCTGAAAAAACAGCTTTCTTATCGCTGAAATAGATATCCGCTGTCGGTTCCGCCTGTTTCTGTCCTTTCTCATTTACCATAACGTCTTTTACATTGGCAAAGTTCTTGATCGTTTCGATATCTTCCAACGAAAGCCCGCCCATGATGCGGCTATGCCAGCTGCCTTCCTCTAATTCGATCCGCTCCACCTCATATTTCCATGCATTATAAAACAAACCACACAGCAGAGATAAGAGCAGAGCTGAAATAAATGCTGCAATCATAACGGATAAGGCGGAAGAACGGTTGTTTTTGATATAGCTGACTGAATAATCTTTCCACATCACTATCACCTCCGCCGTTCATCGCTGATAATGCGCCCGTCCTCAACCGTAATGATACGTTCTGCTTCCAGCGCGATTTTTTCATCATGGGTAATCAGCAATATTGTCTGCTCAAGATTACGGTTGGAAAGTTTCAGCATATCAACGACCTCTTTGGAATTTTTCTGGTCAAGATTTCCGGTCGGCTCGTCCGCCAAAAGCAAGGCGGGCCGGTAGACAAGGGAACGGGCAATCGCAACCCGCTGCTGCCCTCCACCGGACAACTGATTCGGCAAAGCCTCAAGTTTATCCGATATCCCAAGAGAGCTTACAATCTTATCAAAATACTCCTGATTTGGCTTTTTCTTATCCAATGCGAGGGGCATTAAAATATTTTTTCTCACGGTAAGCGTAGGAATCAGGTTATAGAACTGATATACCAGACCTACTTTTCTGCGCCGGAAAATTGCGGCCTGTGTCTGGTTTAATTTTGAAAGGTCCGTTCCGTCTATGGAGACCTTTCCGCTTGTCGGCTTGTCCACGCTCCCCAGAATATGCAGCAGCGTGGATTTCCCTGACCCTGACGCGCCAAGAATTGCCACAAACTCTCCTTTCCTTACAGAGAGGTCAATTCCGTCCAACGCCACCACCTGATTACTGCCGGAACCATATACTTTTCTGATTTTCTCACACGTTAAAATGTCCATTCCAATCTCCCTTCCAAGCGAATTTATCCGCCTTGCGTTTTATGCGACAAGTCATTTGCCCTCAGAGCTATTGTGACGCTCCGGCACAAATAGCCGCATAAAAAAATAACTTTCATCGCTTCTGCAATCAACAGTATAGCAAATGAAAGTTACAACTCAGTGACTGTAACAGCGAATTTCAAAAAAAGCTCCGCCCTCCGGCCTATTTTGCGCCCGTATCGTTCCATTTTGGCGTTCAATCATTTCTTTTGCCAAGGCTAAACCAATGCCAATTCCACCTTCACCGGCATTTTTCCCCCGATAAAACCGTTCAAAAAGGTGCGGCAAATCTTCTTTTGCAAAGCCTTCCCCGTCGTCCCAGATTAGGATTTCCGTATATAATAGATTCTGTGCGTAGGAACAATGGACAGTTCCCCCCTGATTATGTTCTATGCAGTTTTTCATCAGATTCATGATTGCTTCCATCGTCCAACCCATATCCGCCAAAATCAGCATTTCCCCCTGTTCCGGTATATCGATGGAAGTGCCGGAACTGGAGAAAAGCTCCTGCAAATTGTCTGCCGCAAGCACAAGGAGCGTAAAGACATCGACTTCCTCTTTTTGCAAAAGCAGGGTTCCTGCATCAAGCCGGGATAAGGTCAGCAAGGCTTCCTCCAGATAAATTAGCCGAGAAAGCTGCTTTTCCACCTGTTCCAGAGCTCTAGGATCGAAATCCTGCTTCATCCTCTGGGCAGCCAAAGAAATGGCAGTAATCGGTGTCTTAATCTGGTGTGCAATGTTGGATAAATTTTCCGCAAAATCGCTTTTTGCCTGCACTGCCTGATCTCTTGTGTGATAAAGGGATGTGACGGTTTTATAGATTTCATCCTCCAGTTTGGAAAAATCGTCCTCTCCGGAAGCAGACCGAATCAGTGCCGTTCCACTGTTCACCTGTTCCAGATACGCGGCTAAATCCTTGATTTTCCTGCTTTCCGCCCTAGTTCGATAAAGAAACGTGAAAAGGAAAAGGGAAACCCCCGCCAACCATCCGACTGCTGCAAAGAACGCAATCTGCTTGTATGGAACGTCCGGGAAATCAGACGCATGGTACCCAAGTGAGGACAATACAGGATGCTCTAAAATGCCATCCGGGTTTCCCCCTGCATATTCCTTTAATGCGGCCGATATGATATTCTGTGCGCCAGGCTCCTGCTCGATTATTTCACAACAGACCGCATTTACCAGCTCAAAGGAAGCCTTGCTGCAATGGCAGGAGACCAGCCACGCTGTGACAGCGGCAGCAATCATAC
>CANQUZ010000266.1 GCA_947627165.1 uncultured Roseburia sp. | reverse complement strand
AGACCCCATAAAAAGAATCTAACCATTTCAATCTGTTAGCTGTTAACTTAATGACATTGTGGGCTGAACTGTTACAAATACGACCGTAATGTCTGAAAAAAGATGGACAAAACTGACAAAAAAGATGTATCTTTATAAAAAATAAATTAATTTACATGAAGGTTTGGTATCTCAAATAAAAAAGAATTTGTGACAGCGGGAATGCTACAGACGGCAGACGCTGTGAAAACTGGAGAGAAAAGAGCCGCTAGTCAGCACAATAAGAGAGACAGCGAAAAGGCGAATAGGAATGAGTGAATTTGAATTGAGAAAACCGTATAAATTAAGCGAGATTTTGTCATTCAGGAGGGGTTAGCGTTTTTATGCTCGGGTGAAATGCTTGAAATGGTAATCGAAGTAGCTTTTGACCAGAAACGTCAACCTTCTATGAAAGAATTTGTACATTCATTAAATTATTACAGGACACATGATGCTTTTTTGGATTTTTCAGACTTCTATAAAGGAAGTTGTAGATTCATTAAATTATTACAGTTATTACGGGATAGGGGGGAGTTTTTAGATTTCTAATATTGGTTTCCTGGGTTGTGAGTGAGCTGTTTAAGGATTTATGTGATAGAAACGGTTTGCAGATTGAGTACAGAGAAGCCGGGGTATGGTCATGGGAAACAGAACAACAGTTAAGTACAGATTGTAAATCATTTGAATTTCTCAAGCAGATTCTCCCCGGTCATCCACAGCGACGACAGTGACGTGGTGAAGCTAGGTGGATACAAATTCAAGTCTCCTGGACTTGTCAGGGATGGAGCTAAAAGCACTGCATATGTCTATGAAGAAGGAAACAAACGTCCTGAAAGCCTTCGCCCTCCATTGTTTGAAAAATAAGGTCTAAAATGAGAAACAGCGGCATCTATTGATTGTAAAGCGATACATGGAGTTTTTATGGCGGATTGCACAGAACAGGTATATTCCAATGATTATTTTGATTTTATCGTTCCCTATGGCGTGCAGATGGAGATGCCGCTCCCGGAAGCGTGCGTACAGAGAATATCGGAGGGGTATGACATTTTTTTCTTTGAGAGGGTGGGAATCCCTCCGCTTCTCATAGGAAATTATACTTATTTAAGCATTCCCAAATGCTATGGGCTGTTAGACACCACAGCCTTGGAGGCGTCGGGGGTTTTACGTTTGCAGAATCAGCCGGTGCTTTCCCTGAAGGGAAGGGGAGTTCTGGTTGGCTTTATTGACACTGGGATTGACTATACGAATCCCCTGTTCCGCTATTCCGATGGAAGTACACGCATCGCGGGCATCTGGGATCAGAGCATCGTGGACGGGAAGCGGCCGCCGGGGATTCTTTACGGGGCGGAGTATGGGCCGGATGAGATTAACCAGGCATTAAACAGCGACAATCCATATGAGATTGTGCCTTCGCGGGATGAGGATGGGCATGGGACTTTTCTGGCTGGCGTCGCCTGCGGCGGGGAAGACGCAGAAGATGACTTTATCGGGGCATCGCCGGACTCGCGGATTGCGATGGTAAAACTCAAAGGGGCGAAACAATATCTTCGGGACTTTTATTTTGTGCCGGACGGGGTTTTGGCGTTCCAGGAGTCGGATATTATGATGGGGGTATCCTATTTAGACCGCCTTGCCAATGATTTAAATATGCCGCTTGTTATTTGCATAGCCCTTGGAAACAGTATCGGAAGCCACGGAAAGGACGGCCCATTGTCTTCTTATTTAAATTTAATGTGTACCAGAAGGAGAAGATCCGTCGTTACGGCGACGGGAAATGAAGCGAATGCAAGGCATCATTTCCAGGGACAGATTAATATGGATATGCAGTATGAGGATGTGGAAATCAGTGTAGAGCAGGATATGGATGGATTTTTTGTGGAATTGTGGGCGGAAGCTCCCGAACTGTACGAAGTTTCGGTGATATCGCCGACCGGAGAAATTCTGCCGCGCGTTCCGGTGAGTTTTGGAGGAACCGGGGTCCTTGATTTTGTATTTGAGGGGACGACGGTAACGGTGGACTACCGAATCGAAACGAGGGAAGCGGCAAACCAGCTGATTTATTTCCAGTTTGAACGGCCCAAACAGGGGATTTGGACTCTGCGTGTTTATCCGGACAGCCTGGTGACAGGGCGTTATAATGCGTGGCTGCCGCTGCGGCAATTCACCAACGGCAATGTTTTCTTCCTGAGGTCAAGTCCGGATATCACCCTGACTTCCCCGGGGAATGCAAGTCAGGTGATTACCGTCGGCGGTTATCAGCTTTCCAATGAAAACATTTATCCGGATTCCGGACGCGGCTACAGCGCATCTGGGGAGATTAAGCCTGATTTCGCGGCTCCGGCCGTCAATGTCTATGGGCCCGGCCTCCGCCGGAACTACATTACCTACACCGGAACCAGCGTTGCGGCGGCGATAACTGCGGGGGCAGTGGCGCAGATTATGCAGTGGGGGCTGGTGGATCAGAAGAAACCGTCGCTTTCCAACGCCGAAATCAAAAATATGCTGATACGGGGAGCGAAAAAATCTTCCGTGCGGAATTATCCCAATAGAGAATGGGGGTGGGGAGCGTTAGACGTTTATGGGGCGTTTGAGGTGATGAGGAGTATGTGAGGATGTGCCCGTCGGAATACAGTCGAAAAGCTGTGGAGCGGCATATTTCTTTGATGTATTCTGTGTGCATTCTGCCGGAGACTTATAATAAACGCATCTGTTTCATGCGTTTATTATAAGTCTGGCGCTTTGGAGAAGGAGGATTGAAAAAACTTCTGCCAGACCGGATGCAGGGTCAATCCGTAATGCATAATGTGACCAGGAGAAAACCACTAAGGTATCTTGCTCTTGAAAGATATGGAATGGATGGAAAGAACGCCCTTGATATCAGGCTTCCGGAAGTAAGGCAGTTTAGGGGATTGCATGGTCGAAACTTTGTGATTGCCGTAACAGTTCAGCCATAAGCAGTCTCGTAGGCGAATCATGCTTGCATGAATGAGCATACGAGACTGCTTATGAGCAGAACGCCCGTTCATGAGCAATTTTGAAGCCC
>CANQUZ010000265.1 GCA_947627165.1 uncultured Roseburia sp. | reverse complement strand
TGTGCACCTCCGGGTTCCGCTTCAGGTTCAGGAACAGGGAGACCAGGGCGGCCAGGATCTGCCCGGCCACGGTGGCGGCCGCCGCTCCGGCAACCCCCATATGAAAGGCCAGAATCAGCACATAATCCAGCAGAACATTCACAACAGCCGCTAACAGCAGGAAAAACAGCGGCGTCAGAGAATCCCCGACTGCCCTTAACATATTCGCGCAGAGATTGTATGCCAGGGTGGCAAACATACCGATCACCAGAATACCGATATAGGCATACGCCATCTCCATCTGCTTTTCCGGAATCCGCAGGATGATAAGGATCGGGCGGAGAAAGCATAGGATTCCCAGGATAAGAAGTACCGCAAAGCCATATCCAATCGCAATGCTTCCCGCCACCGTCCGTTTCATCCGCTCTGTTTCCCCCGCGCCGAAATAGCGCGCCGTCAATACCGAAAATCCCAACGTCAATCCGTTAAAGAAACCGGTCAGCAGCGTGTAAAGCGTGGATACGGCGCCGACTGCGGCAAGCGCATCCTCCCCTATCGCGCTTCCCACGATTTTCGTATCAACAATCCCATAAAAAAGCTGAAAAAGATTCCCTAAAAATATAGGCAGGGCAAACCATACCATTAAAAAAAGAGGGTTTCCCTCTGTCAAATTCACATTCTTCCGATTCACATTCTTATGTCCTTTCTCTTTTTGTGTGTTCCATGTACCATCTTGACTGCCGCCTCGATGGGGATACTCGTCAAATGCCTCCTGCCGCAAGCGCCGTCGGCATTTTTCTCGTTATTTTACCACAAAAAATACTGGTTTACAATGCGCTTTCCTATTTACAAAGAACTTTTTCTGTGTTATAACTGTTTTTGTTTCAAAGATCAATTTTTCAATTAGCAGAGTAGAAATCTGTGCGTTAAGTGCTGTGCGGACAGGGAGTTGCCGCATGGACGAAAAGCAGGCCGCTTGCGGTACAGTTTTCGCATCCCGCTGCTGCATAAAGGATTACGATGATATTGTCTCCTCTATGTAGTTTTAGGAAAGCTGCTAGGAAGGAGGCTTTTTTATGAAAAAAATGTTACTTAGTTCCCTGCACGAGTTAAAGAGCACCAGAAATGTGGCGCTCTGCGGGCTTTTCGCCGCGCTTGCCATTGTCCTTGGCATGGTGGCGACCATCTCCATCGGCCCTTACATCCGCATTGGATTTTCCGGACTGCCGAACCGCATGGTGGAATTTCTCTTCGGGCCGGTCGTAGGCTGTTTCTTTGGCGGCGCCCTCGATATCTTAAAATATCTTTTAAAACCGGAGGGACCTTTCTTTTTTGGATTTACGCTAAACGCGATGTTAGCAGGCGTTATTTACGGCAGTATCCTCTACCAGAAACCCATCTCCATAAAGCGGATTGTTCTGGCGGAATTTTTGTGCAAAGTGCTGGTCAACTGCCTGCTCAATACGCTCTGGCTGTCCATCCTTTACGGACAGGGCTTTCTTGCCATTCTGCCCATGCGTATTTTAAAAAATGCAGTTATGCTGCCCATCGACAGTTTTATTTTATGGTTTACTTTGACTTATGTAAAGAAATTCCTGGTACGCTCTGGTTTTTTTTCTGCTCCAGCGGCTGCCGTCAACGGGAAATAAGGATTCAGACAGGGAGCGGCGTTTCCGGTTTTCATTGGAAACGCCGCTCCCTGTTTTTTACATTAATAAAGCCTGCGCAGGCCTTTGGGATAATGGTTTTTCATTACTCCCCCGGCAAGCTTTCCCCAGCCGATGCTATAGCCGTCTGCCGTGATGAGGTACCATCCCTTTTCCCCCTCTGCGGGAAAGGTTCCTCCCCCCAGATAGTCTTTGATGCAGCCGCTTTCCGCCGGAAAGTCTTTCCTGTGCATCGCCTCATTGGGCTTTAATGACAGAGCCAGCGCATGGGAAGGCTCAAACCGGTTCTTCTTTATGGTTCCAAGATGCAGTCCGGGACGAAGTACTTTTAATCCCTGTATCCCCGGCATTCCTTTCGGCGCAAGATACAGCTGATCCCCAAACCTTAGATACATTCCCTCTCTCTCATAAACGCGCAAAAGCTCCTCGGAGAGAGACTCCTCTGCAAAGGAAAAAAACTCCGGAAATCCTTTCTCTTTTCTGTTTTTCTCTTTCGCCCCATCCTTATCTGCCGGGTTTTCCCCCTTCTCTACGCCGTTTTTACAATATCCGGAAAACCCTTCGGGAATGCTTCCTTCTTTTTGAAACACAGCGAGATAATGCCCCTCGCCGCAGACTTTGTGAGGATACAGCCGGATCGTCTTTTTTAATGCCTCTAATCTCTCCCCTGACTGTTCCGGAGGGTTCCCTTCCCTTTTCTCCGCCCCAAAATAAGCCCACTCCGGCACACCGGAAACCATGCCGGGAGCCATTGTGACCTCCTTGACGGAAAACTCCGGATGTCTGGCAAGGAAATCCGCCGCGCTTCCCTCATTTTCAGCCGGGGCAAAGGTGCAGGTGGAATACACCAGCCTTCCCCCCGGTGCTAACATAGAGGCCGCACAGTCTAAGATTTCTGCCTGCCTCTCGGCGCAGAGTTTTACATTTTCCCCGCTCCACTCGTCACACGCCTCCGGATGTTTCCGGAACATCCCCTCCCCGGAGCAGGGGGCGTCCACCAGGATTCTGGTAAAATATCCCTCAAAGATTTCCGCCAAGTGCTGCGGCGTTTCATTGGTTACAACCGCATTGACGATTCCCATACGCTCTACATTTTCAGAAAGGATTTTTGCCCGGGTGGGATGGATTTCGTTGGAAATTAAGATGCCTCTGTCTGTCCATCTGCCTTTTTGGTAAGCTTCCTGCATAGCCCCTGCAATCTGTGTCGTTTTCCCTCCGGGAGCGGCGCACAAATCTAAAATGCGTTCGCTGTAGCGATGCTCCCCTTCGGCCTTTTCTTCATAGACATCCGCCATAAGAAAGGATACCGGAGCCATGGCGCTCGGCTCCTGAATATAATAAAGCCCCGCCTCATGGTAAGGGTGCTTCCCCGGCGTCTCCTCCTGCCCGTAGCAGAACCCGTTTTTCTCCCAGGGCACCGGG
>CANQUZ010000264.1 GCA_947627165.1 uncultured Roseburia sp. | reverse complement strand
TGGTGGTAAGTATTGCAAAACGTTATGTGGGACGTGGCATGCTGTTTTTGGATTTGATTCAGGAAGGAAATCTGGGCCTGATTAAAGCTGTGGAAAAATTTGATTACCGGAAAGGGTACAAGTTTTCCACTTATGCCACCTGGTGGATCCGTCAGGCGATTACGAGGGCCATTGCAGATCAGGCGAGAACCATCCGTATCCCCGTCCATATGGTGGAGACTATCAATAAATTGATACGTGTCAGCAGGCAGCTGCTTCAGGAGTTAGGACGGGAGCCAAGCCCGGAGGAGATCGCAGAGGAGATGAATATGCCGGTAGACCGCGTGCGCGAAATCTTAAAGATTTCCCAGGAGCCGGTTTCCTTAGAGACTCCTATCGGCGAGGAGGAAGACAGCCATTTGGGCGATTTCATTCAGGACGATAACGTGCCGGTTCCTGCCGACGCGGCGGCGTTTACCCTGCTCAAAGAGCAGTTAGAGGAGGTTCTCGGCACCTTGACAGAGCGGGAACAGAAAGTCCTGACTCTGCGTTTCGGGTTAGAGGACGGAAGGGCAAGGACCTTGGAGGAAGTGGGCAAAGAGTTCAATGTCACCCGCGAACGTATCCGCCAGATTGAGGCGAAGGCTCTGCGCAAACTGCGCCACCCAAGCAGAAGCCGTAAATTAAAGGACTATTTGGAATAGTATGGTAAAAATATCGAACCGATTAAAAACGGCGGCTTCTCTCGTCGGCAGGGGCAAAGTTCTTGCAGATGTGGGGACAGACCACGCATATATACCGATTTATCTGATTGGGCAGGGCAAAATCCCACGGGCGATTGCCATGGATATCAATCGGGGCCCTCTGGAGCGGGCGGACCGGCATATTGCGCAGTTTGGTATGGGTGATTACATAGAAACCCGGCTATCGGACGGCTTATTTTGATTGCCGGCATGGGAGGAGGCCTTGTGATTCATATCCTGGAAAAAGGAAAGGCGGCGGCGCAGGAGGCGGAGGAGCTGATTTTGCAGCCGCAGTCTGAAATAGAGCGGGTGAGGAAATACTTAGAGGCCGAGGGCTATGTGACAGAGACAGAGGACATGGTGTTTGAAGATGGCAAGTATTATCCCATGATGCGGGTTCGCTATGAAGCGGGCAATCACGGACGCGAGGACGGGACAGAACTGCGCGAGCTTGGCTACCGGTATGGGTTAGGGCTTCTGAAAGGGCGGAATGCCGTTTTGCAGGAATACTTAAAAAAAGAGCGGCATACTTATGAAAAAATATATGAAACGCTGAAAGGGCAGCCGCCGTCTGATGCGATTGCGCTGCGCAAGAGCCAGGTGGAGAAAACGCTGCGGCAGAATCAAAAAGCCCTCGCTTATTATCAGGCGCCATAAGAGGGGCGGTGTCGGCGCAAACAGGCAAACAATGGCGGATAAGATGGTTACGCTGACAATTCAGGGGGAAGAAAAACAATATGCGGCGGGAACGGAATTTCTTGAGATTGCAAGGGAGTACCAGTCAAAATTCCAGGACGATATCGTGCTGGTGCTTTATAATAACCGTCTGCGGGAGCTGAGGAAAAAAGTAAAAAAAGACGGCGTGCTGGAATGGATTACCACTGCGGATAAAACGGGGCGGAGGGCTTACCGCAGAAGCGTGACACTCCTGATGCAAAAAGCAGTCCAAAACCTCTGGGGAGGGGATGGCGTCGGCGTTCATGTGATGTACTCCATTGGACAGGGATATTACTGTGAACTAGTAAAAGAGGAAGAACCGCAGGATGTGACGCAGGAGATGCTTTCGGAGCTGGCGCAGGAAATGGGGCGGCTGGCGGAGGCGGACATTGCCATTGAAAAAGAAAGCATCCATACGGATGAGGCGGTGGAGCTGTTTCGGAAATTAGGGATGAAAGATAAAGAGAAGCTCTTTCGCTACCGGCGCAGTTCCAGGGTAAATATTTACAAATTAGACAATTATATAGACTATTTCTATGGATATATGGTGCCTTCCACGGGCTATTTGCGGTATTATGGGCTGGAGCGATATGAAAACGGCTTCGTATTGCTGTTCCCTGGCAAAAACACAAGGGAAGCGGAGAAATTTTCCCCTTCTAAGAACTTGTTCCATACCTTAAAATCCTCCAGGGAATGGGGGAAAATGTTAAAAATAGACACGGTGGGGGCCTTAAACGACGCCATTGCCGGAGGGAAAATGCAGCAGGTGATCCTGACGCAGGAAGCGCTGTTTGAAGAAAAAATCGGTCAGTTGGCGGAGAGCATCGTGACGTCGAAAGATAAGAAATTTATTATGATCGCAGGCCCCTCCTCCTCCGGTAAAACCACCTTTTCCCACCGGCTGTCCATTCAGCTGGCGGCGAAGGGCTTAAAGCCCCATCCGTTCCCGCTGGACGATTATTATGTGGATCGGGAGTTCTGCCCCCGGGACGAAGAGGGGAACTATGACTTTGAATGCTTAGAATCCATCGACGTGGAATTGTTCAACCATGACATGGGGGAACTTTTGGCGGGGAAGATGGTCAATCTCCCGGTTTTCAATTTTAAAACGGGAAAGCGCGAATACCGGAATAAAAGGATGCAGCTTGGGAAGGATGATGTGCTTGTCATTGAGGGCATCCATGGGTTGAATGACAAGCTTTCCTATACCCTTCCGACGGAAAGCAAGTTCAAGATTTATATCAGTGCCTTAACCCAGTTAAACATCGACGAGCATAACTGCCTGCCCACCACCGACGGCAGGATTCTCCGCAGAATCGTGCGGGACGCCAGGACACGCGGGGCTTCCGCGCGGGAAACCATCGCTATGTGGGATTCGGTGAGGAGGGGAGAGGAAAAATATATCTTCCCATTCCAGGAGGACGCCGATGTGATGTTTAACTCTGCGCTGATTTATGAGTTATCCGTGTTAAAGGCGTATGCGGAACCTTTGCTGTTTGCCATTGACAAGGAGTGTCCGGAATATTTAGAGGCAAAGCGGCTGTTAAAATTCCTCGACTATTTCCTCCCGATGCCGGGCGACGGCATTGCGCAAAATTCCATCATCCGGGAATTTATCGGCGGCTCCTGCTTCCAGGTGTAGGTGCGAGCAGAACGCCCGTTCATGAGCAATTTTGAAGCCCGTAGTGCGGGATT
>CANQUZ010000263.1 GCA_947627165.1 uncultured Roseburia sp. | reverse complement strand
AGGAACGGAACCCCATAAGAGAGGCACACCTGCGCCACAGCCGCAGACTCCATGTCCTCCGACGCCGTCCGGTAGCGCGCTCTAAGCATCGCGATTCTGTCTATCTGGTTATTCCACTCATCGGCAGACCCTAAAATCCCCCGCCTGGCAATCAGGGAAGTCTCCACCTGCTCCGCGCAGGCGAGCAGCTCTTTGTCACAGGGAAATTCTTTTACTTTCCGTGTCTTCATAAACCTCAATCGGAAGCAGCTCAAACTCCTCCGGGCGCACGCCTGCCCCCTCCGGCGCATATTCCCACATCATTGCCCCCATGGGGATTACTTTTTCCCCCAGGACAATCTCCCCTCTGCGGAAAGAGGGGTCGTGCCCGCCGCTAATCCCCTGGTTAATCACTGCCTTTGGGGAAAAATAAGACAGGGCGAGGCTGCTTGCCGCAGCCGCGTTTACCATTCCCTGGTAAGTTTTGCTGATAATCACCGGCTCACTGTATCTGCCCAGAAATCCGGCGTGAAACGTCCAGCTTCCCAGGACAATTTTCTGCGGGGATTCCAACCGGTCAATCAGATACCGCGTTTCAACATCCATCGCCCCCTGTATCAGCACCGACGGCTGCACCGTAAAATCGTATTCTCTTCCCAGACCGTTGCTCTCCTTTGACATACGAATCCCCTCCCGGTTTCTCCTTATTTGCACTTACCATTATATTCACTTATCTGGCGCATTGCAAGCAAAACAGCAGGGAAAACCATGGGGCGAAGGACGCCTCCCCTCTTTACCATCTGATTCTCTTTCTTGTTTCTCTTACTGCTTTTATGATATAATGTGATATAATGACAGGCAGATACGATGACCATAGATGGGAGGATTGAGAATGATGATATCGGACAAATGGTATAGAAACGAATTGATGGAGGGCGATAATGAGAGTCCGCACCGACACTTAAATGAAGAATATTCCTTTTATCAGGCTGTCAAATCCGGCGATATGGCGTCTGTACAAATGAATTGCCTGCAGAAACGGTTCTCCGCCTCAGACGGGATGGGAACTTTGTCCGCTAACCCGGTCACGAATATCAAATACCACTTTGTGATTGCCGCAGCCATGATGGCGCGCCACTGCATTGATAACGGAATGGAACACAATTTATCTTTCCGCCTCAGTGATTTTTACATACAAAAATTAGACTCTATCCAGACGGTGGAGGAAGTGGTAAAACTCCACGATGAAATGTCCTTAGACTACACCAATCGGATGCACCAGCTTCAGAAAGAGCGCATCATATCAAAAGCGATCGTAATGTGTACTGAATACATCTATAATCATCTGCACGACAGAATCACCGTCAATACGCTTGCCGCGGAAACAGAGCTCTCCCCCAGCTACCTGTCCCGGCTCTTCAAAAAAGAGATGGGGGTGTCTGTCAGCGACTTTATCCGGGAAAAGAAAATTGAGCGCGCGCAGAACCTTCTGAAATATTCGGATTTCAGCCTGATTGAAATCTCCAACTACCTTGCCTTCTCGTCCCAGAGCCACTTTATCCAGACGTTCGAGAAACAGGTGGGGATGACTCCCAAAAAATACCGCGACCAGTTTTACCGCTCCATGTGGTAAGATTCCATCAGATGTCCAACAAAACCTTACCACACAGCCCGTCTTAGCTTTCTTTCTGGTAGACGCGCACATAATCCACCCGAAGCTGGGCGTCTTCGGCAAATACCGCGTCCTCATCCGGGTCTCCCGGCCAGTCCCCGCCGACTGCCAAATTTAAAATCAAATAAAACGGCTGATTAAACGGCGCCGGATAGGCTGCTTTTTCCGCCCCTTCCTGTTTCGTAAACCACTCGCTTACCCTGTGATAAAGTTCCCCGTCCACATAAAACCGTATTTCCTCCGGTTCCCATTCGCAGGCAAACACATGGTACTCACCCGCAAAATCTCCTGCCTTCAGCGCATATGAACCCTGGTTCTGCGTATGCGGCTCCCCAAAATGCAGCGTCCCATAATTGGTGCCGGTCTTATCTCCCAACACTTCCATGATATCGATTTCACCGCACTTTGGCCATTGCCCATAAAACGATTCCTCTGTCGGCATCATCCAAAACGCCGGAAGAAACCCTTTTCCAGAAGGCACCTTTAACCGCGCTTCAAACCTGCCATACTGAAAATCATGCTTCTTCTGCGTATTGACTCTCCCCGAAGTATAGGAAACTTTTCCGTCTTTCTGTTTCTTTAACGCCTGGATGACGAGTTCCCCGTTCTCAACGTAAATATTTTCTTTGAAATCTACATATTCCTGAAGCTCATGGTTGACCCAACCCGGCTCATGATACTCATAATTCCAGTCCGTTAGATTCAACTGCTCCCCGTCAAAATCATCTTCCCACACCAGCTTATATTCAGTCATATAACTCTCCCTTCTGGGAATGGTTGCATTAGGAAACCGCAGCAACTCAGCCGTAACACAGCCGGACGCCGCGGTTTTCCTGTCAGTTCAGAACCCGCCTGCGCCATTCCCTGCACAGGCATCGCCTACAAATCCATTTCACCCAAAACCGGCTTAGGACATCATCAGCTCAATCTCTGTCTGAGCTTCCAGCATCTCCGCCGGTATATAATCGCCTTCCAGTTCCTTGCCGTTTACTACCAGCTTTTTACAACCGGATTCAACATGGCCCGGATTTTTCACCGTAATGTGAAGATGCTTTCCGCGGAAGTCCTTCTCAACCTCGAATCCGTCCCAGTCGCTTGGAATCGAGGGCGCCAATTTCAATCCGTAGAAGTCCGGGCGCATCCCTAAGATTCCCTCTACGCAGCCCACCATAACCGTGGAAGCCGTTCCCGTCAGCCAGTGTACATGGGAACGTCCAAAGTGGGGACTCGCTTTGCCTTCTGTGAACTGCCCATAGCAATACGGCTCTAATTTCCTAATCTCTGCGCGGTCGTTCTGCGCTGCCGGCGCATTTTCCATGAAGTAAGTAAATGCCCTGTCCCCGTGTCCGCGCAATGCTTCCGCCAGAATAATCCAGCCCTGGGACTGGGAAAAGATACCTGCATTTTCCTTCGTTCCCGCATTGTAAATCACAGCAAGTGCCCCGTCAAATGCGTGGGCATGGTAAGGAGGATCCATCAGAATCGCCCCGTATGCCGTATTCAG
>CANQUZ010000262.1 GCA_947627165.1 uncultured Roseburia sp. | reverse complement strand
CGATTGTCGAGCCTAAAAAACTCGGTTTCGCAGCGTCTGATGATGAGAAACAGAATTATGAGCGGATGAAAGGCAGCGTCATGGAGGAAGTGCGCCGCATCTTTAAACCGGAGTTTCTAAACCGCATTGACGAGACGATTGTCTTCCGCTCCTTAAACAGAGAGGATATGAAGCAAATCACGGCACTGATGCTGAAAGAAGTCGCAGAAAGGTGCCAGAAACAGATGGGAATCCATTTGACGGTGCGGGACAGCGTCAAAAGTTATATTGTGGAAAAAGCATACGAGCCGAAATATGGCGCCCGCCCTCTGCGCCGGAAAATCCAAAATGAAGTGGAAGACAAACTGGCGGAGGAAATACTTTCCGGAAAGATAAAACCCAACAGCACCGTGGTCATTACAACAAAAAAGAATGAAATTGTTTTTGAAACATTGTAAAATCACTGGAAATAGGATGCCGGATAGTATATAATAAATACAAACCAATATCCGCGGACGGAGAAACACGGCGGATGATAAAAATTACGCATGGGGAGATGAAAAGCTGCCCACAGGAGGAAAATATGGCTGTAATTAGTGAGTTAATTCGTTCAGAAGCAGACGGAACCATCAGTTTTGGAGATTTCACCTTAAAGGAAAAGGCAAAACTGGATAATTTTGAGCATCAGGGAGATATCTACAAGGTAAAAACCTATCATGAGATTACCAAATTAGAGCGCAATGGAATGTTCATATACGAGTCTGTTCCGGGGACAGCCGTGATGAATTTAAGCGCAACCGACATGGGGATGGAGTTTTATGTAGAAGGCGCAGAGGATGCGCAGCTTACGGTAGAATTGGAGAGCGAAACAGAGTATGACATCCAAATCGATGGCGCCGATGCAGGAGAAATGAAAACAAATCTTGGCGGAAAGCTAAGCATTAGCGTAGAGTTTGGGGGACAGCCGGTTTCTGTCAAAATTCAGAAACGCTAATTGCAGGCAGGAGCCGCAGCGGAAGCTGCCCATAAGGGCATTCAGAGCCGACATTGCGGAGAAATGGTTTCGATAGGGAATAAATGCAGTATTCAGAGAAGCGTTCTGGATACTGCATTTTCAGGTTAAAGCGCGAAAATAATTCAGCGGCACGGCGGAAACGCCTCCGACGGTATGCAAAACACCTCCAACAGGAAGCAAAACGCCTCCGACAGGAAGCAAAACGATTCTGACAGAATGCAAAACGCCTCCGACAGGAAGCAAAACACTTCCGTCGGAAAGCGCAACGAAAAAGAGGGAAACATAGATGGCAAAAGGAAAGACGCAGATATTTTTCTGCCAGTCATGCGGGCATGAATCTTCAAAATGGATGGGGCAGTGCCCGGCGTGCAAAGAATGGAACACGTTTGTAGAAGAGATTGTAGACAAGAAAAGTGCGGGGAAAATAAAAAGAACTTCTGACATTGAGGCAAAGGGGATACCCTTATCCCAAATTGAAATGACCTGGAATGAGAGATTCTCCACAGAGATAAAAGAACTTGACCGGGTGCTTGGGGGAGGCATTGTCCGGGGCTCCCTGGTTTTAGTGGGCGGCGATCCGGGAATCGGAAAATCGACGCTGCTCCTGCAGGTCTGCAGAAATTTGGCCCGGCAAAACATAAGCGTGTTATACATATCCGGCGAGGAATCCCTGCAGCAGATAAAAATTCGGGCGCAGCGGATTGGGACCTTTCAAGATGCCTTAAACTTATTGTGCGAGACAAACTTGGATGTGATAAAGACGGTGATAGACAGAGAAAAGCCCCAGGTGGTCATCATAGATTCCATTCAGACGATGTACCAGGAGGAAATCTCCTCTGCTCCCGGCAGTGTTTCCCAGGTGCGGGAAGCCACCGCTGCCTTTATGCAGATTGCAAAAGGGATGGATATTACCATTTTTATCGTGGGCCATGTAACGAAAGAAGGCGTAGTGGCAGGGCCGAGAGTCTTAGAACACATGGTGGATACCGTATTGTACTTTGAGGGCGACCGCCATGCATCCTACCGCATCCTTCGGGGAGTGAAAAACCGGTTTGGCTCTACAAATGAGATAGGAGTCTTTGAAATGCGGCAGGAGGGACTGGCAGAAGTGGAGAATCCCTCTGAGTATATGTTGACGGGAAAGCCGGAGGGCGCTTCCGGCTCTGTCGTTACCTGCTCCATGGAAGGGACACGGCCAATCTTAATGGAAGTGCAGGCTCTGGTATGCCACAGCAGCTTTGGCATTCCGAGAAGGACTGCAGCGGGAACCGACTTTAATCGTGTCAACCTGCTCATGGCAGTATTAGAAAAGCGGCTGGGGTTAAAGCTGGGGGATTGCGATGCTTATATCAACATAGCCGGCGGCATAAAGATGAATGAGCCGGCCATCGATCTTGGCATTGTCTTAGCAGTGATGTCGAGCTACAAAGATTGCCCGATTGACGAAAAAACCATCTGTTTCGGAGAAGTTGGACTAAGCGGAGAAGTGCGGGCAGTCAGCATGGCGGAGCAGCGTGTGCTTGAGGCAAAAAAACTGGGATTTGAAACCTGCATACTGCCTTTGGTCTGCATGGAGGCAGGCGGAGAGGCATTCCGGCGGATGAGCGGGGTGAAATTAATAGGGATACGTTCTGTAAAAGACGCGTTGGACTATATCTTAAGAAAGTGCGAAAAACCCGCCTGACTGTTTGGGACAAAAACAGGTAACAGTTCAGCCCACGCTATTCGCAATCCCGCACTACGGGCTTCAAAATTGCTCATGAACGGGCGTTCTGCTCCTAAGCAGTCTCGTATGCTCATTCATGCAAGCATGATTCGCCTACGAGACTGCTTATGGCTGAACTGTTACAAAAACAGAGTAAAAAAGATAGAGTAAAAAAATCAAAAAGGGGATTGACAGTTCTGTATCAGGATGATATTATGTACAAGCTGACTGCGAGAGAAACAGTCGCATAAGCCCCAAATATGTCGTCACAGGCAGATTTGCGGGTGGAGCTGTCAAAAAAGCAAACAAAAAAATAAAAAAAGTTGTTGACAAACAAGTTCAGAAGTGATATAGTAAATAAGCTGTCACCGAGAACGGCGGCAACAAACAGAGCAGTCTTCCCTTACAAAACGATGTGGAAGCTGCAAAAGAACCTTGATAACTGAACAGTGGAATAACCTTGAAAGATTCAAA
>CANQUZ010000261.1 GCA_947627165.1 uncultured Roseburia sp. | reverse complement strand
TCCGTTGAACTGGGTAAATACGTTGTTCCATACCTCCATGAAGCGGTCGCAGTCACAGCCCACTCTGCAGTCCGGCTTTCCGCATCCGTATTTTTCTCCGCGGTCATAGTAAATCTCGGAACAAGGGCCGCAGGGCCCTGCGCCATGCTCCCAGAAATTATCACATTTTCCGGTTTCCGGGTCACGGTAAAATCTCGTAATCCGCTCCGCCGGAATGCCAATGTCCTTCTGCCAGATTTCAAATGCCTCTTCATCTTCCCCATAAATTGAAGGGTAAAGCCTGTCCTCCTCCAATCCCAGCGTCTCAGTCAGAAACTCCCAGGACCAGGCAATGGCTTCTTTTTTAAAATAGTCGCCGAATGAAAAATTTCCAAGCATCTCAAAAAAGGTCAGATGTCTGGCGGTCTTTCCGACGTTCTCAATGTCCCCGGTACGAATGCACTTCTGGCAGGTCGTCACCCTCTTTCTCGGTGGGATCTCCTGCCCTGTAAAATAAGGCTTTAGCGGCGCCATACCTGCATTAATCAGCAGCAGGCTCTTATCATTATGCGGCACCAGCGAAAAGCTGTTTAGGCGCAGATGATCTTTCCCCTCAAAAAATTCCAGATACATCCTGCGCAGTTCATTTACTCCGTAAAACTTCCTCACAACTTGTTCCTCCAACGTTCTATTCCGCGGAATGATTCTCATCCGCATTTTTTGCGTCCTTGCGCCCTCTTAGATTCTTTCCGGTAAAAACTCCTAACAGGGCGACTGCCGCGAGAATCAGCGCTATTACAAGATAACGCACAAAATAACCAACAAATGCCATTCGGATTACCTGCCTTTCTTTCAATTAATTAAGTATATCGCAATTATTTCCCTATCGTCAAGCCATAACTGCTATTCCTCACGAATGAAAAAGACCTCGTTCTCATGGGCAATCTCCATCACCCGCTCCGCCATGGAAGCATTGGATATCCTCTTTTTATATTGCGGGATTGCCGAGTAATCCTGCCACATATGCATAGGAAAGACATATTCCGCGTTGGTATGCTGCAAAACATAATCGATTGCCAGGGTCTGATACTGGCCCAGTCTTGGATCCATGGGCACAAAAGCAAGACGGATGGGCTTCTTCGCAATCCGGTTCATCTGGCTTTTATAATTTCTGTCCATAGCGCCATTGGCAAAATCTCCGGCGCCTTCCCAACGCCAGTTATTTAAGTCCCCTGAGTGGAATATCCCGATGCCTTTCCAGTTCACATAAAAGGCAACCCCTGCATCCGTAGAGCGGAGGGTTTCTATCTCCATCTCCCCAAGCGTCTCATTCTGGCAGGCTCCCACGTATCGGATCTTTTCCCGGATTTCCTCCGGAAAGCCATGCTTCTTTAGAAAATGAGGGCTAAGCTTACAATCTTTGGAAAAAATAAAGTGGATATTGTTATACTTTTCCGCCAGACGGAGCACATCCATATCAAAATGGTCCTGATGCTTGTGGCTTGCGAAAACATAAAAGGGCGTGTCCGGCGGATATTCCGGCAATACGCCGCAAAACTGATAGCCTCTGACTCTATCCCCGGCAAACCAGTCAAAAAGCAGGACACTCCTTTCCGCCTCCACCAGAAAACAGCTGTGATGTATAAAAATGACTCTCATACTTCTCCTTCCTCGCCCAGTCCGTACATAACCGCGCTTTTTGCCCGTGATGCAGGACTTTCTGCCAAACGGAACGCCTATTTCATGCGGCCGATGATTTCATTGGCGCGCCTGTATACTTCCGTTTTGTCAAACCCCAGGTGAAACTGCTGATCTTCATATAAGATTTTCCCGTTGACCATGGTCATTTTCACATTCTGCTTGCTGCCGCTGTACACCAGATTTTTTACGATGTTGTTCTCCGGCTGCATATTCGGCTGCTGCAGGTCAATCATGATAAGATCCGCTTTTTTGCCCTCGGCAAGGCTGTCACAGTCCTCTAACAGCATGGCATGGGCACCGCCTGCCGTCGCCATATAAAGGACTTCGTCCGCACTGATGCACGCCGCATCCATCTCGCGCACTTTTGCTAAAGTAGACGTTAAAAACATTTCACGGAACATATCCAAACAGTTGTTGCTGGCAGGGCCGTCCGTCCCGATGGCAAGCGCAATGCCCTCATCCGCAAAACGCTTCACCGGGCAGATGCCGGAAGCCAATTTCAGATTGGATGCGGGATTCGTGACTGCCGTCAGCTTTCTTTTCTGAAAGATTTCAAAATCCTCCTCCTCAAACCAGACGCAGTGATAACCGCCTCCGCCGTACTCATACATTCCCAGGGAATCAGTCAGCTTTGTCGGCGTCATCCCCCACCGCTCTCTGCACTCCTCTACTTCGCGTTTTGTTTCCGCATTGTGCATCCACACAGGGGATTTTAATTTCTGCGCCAGTTTCGCCACCCCCTCCATCAGTTCCTTGGAAGTGGTATATTCCGCATGGAACCCTACAATAAAGGAAGTCAGATCGCTCATTTCGTTGACGATATGATAGTTTTCCTCCATCAGTTCCACCGTGCCGCCATAATTGTTTAACCCGCTGGTCTGTACGGTGCGAAATCCGGTATCTGCAGAGGCTTTCGCATTCATCGGCGGGAAAAAGTACATATCAAAATTGGAGGTGATGCCGCTGGTCACATATTCCATAATTCCTAAAATATTTAACCAGTACACATCTTCCTCGGTGAGCTGCCCCTCCCTCGGAAATACCTGCTGGTTTAACCAGTCCTGTAACGGCAGATCGTCTGCATAAGAACGCAGGAAGGTCATGGCAGTGTGCGTATGGGCATTTTTAAATCCCGGCATCAGCAGATTGCCCTGGACATCCATCTCACGCTCCCAACGGATGGGTTCCGTCCCCTTTCCATCTTCCGCGCCGTCCCCTTTCCCGGCCCCAATATAACTGATTCTGTTTCCCTGAACCCAGAGTTCCCCCTCTGTGATATAAAACGTATGGTCTTCTGCGGTCTGCAAAATTTTTGCATTGTAAAAACGAATATTCATCTTATCTTTTCCTCTCTCTGATATCAGACGGCTCTTTTTTCATCCGACAGATGTTTCGCTGTCCGGCTTTATAAAACAGCCCCTATCTTTTTGATCACCTCTGTCACTAACGCCTGAAACTTTGGCGCCGCCTCGTCTGCCGCCGCCTGCACTTCCTCGTGGGATAAAGGCTGGGCAGAAATC
>CANQUZ010000260.1 GCA_947627165.1 uncultured Roseburia sp. | reverse complement strand
TCCGGCTTTTGCTGTATTTTCTACAGTATGCCTTATGTTGCTGGTGCTAACTTAATGACATTGGTTCAGCCCACGCCTTTTTCAATCCCTGAGCCTTGCCACATTTCGCTTTAAGGATTCCACCGCCCGATCGACGTCCGCCCTGGTGGTTGTTCCACAGAGAGTCATGCGCAGGGTGCCCGGCGCGTAATCCTCCGGGGTCTGAATCTCCCGAATGACATAAGAAACACGTTCCTCCCCCGTGTTGCAGGCGGAGCCTCCGGAGGCGCAGATGCCGTCCTCATCCAACAAAATCACCAGAGATGCCCCGTCTATGCCCCGGAAGCTGAAACTGGCGTTTCCCGGCAGCCGTTTGCTCCGATGTCCGTTAATGCAGACACCAGGGATTTCATGGCTGACTTTTTCCAGCAGGTAATTTCGCAGCATAGTCTCCCGGCGGATCCGGCTTCTCATATCAGAAAACGCCAGTTCCACCGCCTTTCCCATGCCCACAATCCCGGCGACGTTTTCTGTCCCGGCGCGCTTCCCGCTTTCCTGCCCTCCCCCATGGATGAAAGAAGGTATTTTCACGCCTTCTCTGATGTATAAAAATCCAACGCCTTTTGGACCGTGGAACTTGTGGGCACTGGCACTCAGCAAATCGATTGGATACTTTCTGACGTCAATGGGGATTTGTGCGTAAGCCTGAACTGCATCCGTATGAAACAGGATCCCTTTTTCCCTTGCTATTTTCCCAAGCTGCATTACTGGCTCAATGGTCCCTATCTCATTGTTGGCAAACATAATGCTGATGAGCGTCGTGTCTTTCCGAACCGCCGCAAGCGCCGCCTCGGGGGAAACCATGCCCTCCCGATCCACCCCCAGATACGTGACTTCATACCCCAGTTCCTCTAAGTATTCGCAGGAATTTAACACGGCATGATGCTCAATCCTGCTGGTGATGATGTGCTGCCCGAAATGCTTATATTCCCCCGCCGCACATTTGATTGCCCAGTTATCGGATTCGGAACCGCCGGAAGTAAAAAAAATCTCGGAAGGTTTCGCCCCCAGGCTGTACGCAATGATGGCCCTTGCCTTTTCTATCGCATCCCGCGATTCCTCCCCGTAAGAATAGGCGGTGGAAGCATTTCCGAAATTTTGATTCAGATAAGGCTCCATTGCCCGCTTTACTTCCCCGGACATCTGCGTGGTGGCTGCGTTATCCAAGTATACTCTATTTTCATTATACTGCTCACTAATCATTTTCTCTTCACTTCTTTCATATATTAGATTTAAAGAACTAACACCGGTTTTCCGGAAATCTTCGGAGGTCATTCTTGAAACAATCTTCTGCCAAAAGCGTATTTATTACCGGAACCCTGCTATTGACCGTAGCCGGAGTCCTCACACGAATTATCGGTTTCTTCTATAGAATATTCCTCTCACGCACGATTGGTGCAGAAGGCCTGGGAATTTACCAGCTGCTCTCCCCGGTGACAGCCCTCGGCTTCGCCATCACATCCGCCGGCATCCAGACTTCCATTTCCAAATATGTCTCTATGGAGATGGGGCGCAAAAACCCTGCCGGAGCCAGACTGTACCTGTCTGCGGGGCTTGCCGTCTCCCTGGCTCTTTCTTTCCTGATGAGTCTTTTTATCTATGAGCAGGCGCCATTTATTGCCTGTGCCTGGCTCGGCGATAAACGCTGCACCCCCCTGCTCCGTGTCCTTGCCTTTTCTTTTGTCCCAAGCTGTATCCACTCCTGTATCAACGGCTATTATTACGGCTTAAAAAAAACTGCCATCCCTTCGGTCTGCCAGTTTGTGGAGCAGACTGCCAGGGTTGGCAGCGTTTATTTGATGTATCAGATTTGCATAAGCCAGGGAACAAAGATGTCTCTGTCCATGACGATTTGGGGGCTGGTCTTAGGGGAAGTCGCCAGCACCCTGGTTTCCATCAGCGCCATCGGAAGTTTTAAGGGCGTAAAAAAACAGTTGGGAAATTTGGGAGCTTATACCAAAAACCTTGTTTCCATGGCTGTCCCCCTCACGGCAAACCGGGTCGTGTTAAATCTTTTTGCCGCGTTTGAAAACATTATGATTCCCAACCGGCTGAAACTTTTTGGCTATACAAATTCCGAAGCACTCAGTGTCTACGGCATCCTCACCGGTATGTCCATGGCAATCATTATGTTTCCCTCGGTGGTGACAAATTCCATTTCCGTCCTGCTGCTCCCCACCATCTCGGAGGCGCAATCTGCGGGAGATAAGGGGTTGATACAGCGCACCATCAAAAGGACCATCCACTCCTGCCTCCTTTTGGGTTTTATTTGTACCGCCATGTTCCTTTTTACCGGAAAATTCATAGGAAATTTCCTCTTCGGAAATGCCCTTGCCGGAGCTTTTATTGTCACGCTAGGATGGATCTGCCCCTTTCTCTATCTAAGCTCCACCTTAAGCAGCATCCTGCATGGCCTCGGTTATCCCGGCATCACGTTCGCCTTAAACCTAATTTCCTGCACCATCCGGATCCTTTTTGTACTTTTCACCATCCCCGTCTTTGGAATTAAAAGCTATCTGTGCGGCATCCTCGCCAGCCAGATTGTGGCGGCTTTGCTCGCCATTTTGCTATTAAGGCAAAAAGTTTCCCGCCTGATGCTGTGACCGGACTTTTCCTGTCAGTCGATCCAGGGGAAAGGCCTGCCCGCGCGCCGGGTTGTTGCCTGCCTTGCCGCATTGTCCCGCACCCACACGCATAAAAAGCCAGAAAGTTGACTCTTCCTGGCTTCTCATCCGCTCTTATATAAAATTATGCCATACACTAAACGCGGGATAAATATTCGCCGGTTCTCGTGTCAATTTTGATCACATCATCCTGTTCTACGAACAACGGAACGTATACGGTCGCCCCAGTCTCAACAACGGCTGGCTTGGTTGCCCCGGTCGCTGTGTCTCCCTTAAAGCCCGGCTCCGTATTGGTAATCTTCAACTCTACAAACAGAGGAGGCTCCACTGCGAATACGCTTCCATTGTGAGAACACATTTTTACCATCTCGTTCTCTTTTACGAATTTCAGGGCGTCCCCGATATCTTCCTGAGACAATGCAATCTGGTCATAGGTCTCCACATCCATAAAATAGAACAAGTCACCGTCTGCATACAGATACTGGTAATCCTTTCTATCGATACGCGCCTGCGGGCATTTCTCCGTCGGGCGGAACGTTTTCT
>CANQUZ010000259.1 GCA_947627165.1 uncultured Roseburia sp. | reverse complement strand
ATCTGCTCCTATAAGCAGTCAGGCAAAGGAACGATTCGGGGAGCGTACAGCCCGGTAAAGGCGGTGACGGTGAGGAGGTAGGCGGACTTTTATAAACCTTTTAAAACTACCTTGACTCTCGGCTTGTAAAATCAGGATGGTTATGGTAGTATGGAACTACGAAAGAGAGATGGAAAGCAGGTGGGAAATTGACAGTGACGGAACAGATAGACCAGAAGCATGAGGAAGATTTACAGCGTTTGCGGGGATTTCGGTTGCTGGATGACGATTTTCTGACCAAGTGTTTTGAGGGCGGTACGGATTGCATAGAACTGGTATTGCAGATCATACTGGAAAAGCCGGATTTGAAAGTTCTGGATGTCCATACCCAGGTATTTGTGGAGAATCTGCTGAACAGATCGGTAAGGTTTGATATTTTGGCCACTGACAGTACCGGAGCGAAAGTAAATGTTGAGATTCAGAGAGCCGATAAAGGATCTGGAAGGAAACGGGCAAGATATAACTCCAGCATGATGGATGCAAACCTTTTGAAGAAAGGTGAAGACTTCCAAAAACTACCGGAAACATGGGTAATCTTTATTACGGAGAATGACGTAATAGGAAAAGGGTTGCCGCTTTATCCTGTTGAGCGTTGTTTTTTGGGAAGCGGTGAAAAATTTGAAGACGGTTCGCACATACTGTATGTAAACGGCGCATACCGTGGAGATACGCCGATTGGGAGACTGATGCACGACTTTTCCTGCACGAAACCATCGGATATGCACTACGGTGTGTTGGCAGAGAGAGTAAAATTCTTCAAAGAAAGTAAGGAGGGGATCGCAGTCATGTGCAAGGTTATGGAAGATATGAGGAAAGAATCTTTACAGGAGGGGATTCAAGAGGGGATAAAAGAGGGTATGAAATCCGCCGCACTCCGTATGTTGAAGGCAGGGAAATATACGCTGGATGAGATTGCTGCCATTTCCGGTCTCCCTCTTGATGAAATAGTGAAACTGAATACCGGTAAATAAAACCGTATAAAATGCTACAGTAACGGTGAGAAAGTAAGCGAAAGTACAAAGAAAGGGGCTGTCGGGAAACCGAATCGCCCTAACCAGGGGCCGATGTGACTCGTTTGAGTTACGCCGGTCCCTGAACTTTTTCTTAAGACAAAACACCGTTTTTTCCGCACTCCTTTCGGTAGGTGGCGACTGCGATATTTCTATGATAGTTCCAGCGCATTTCCACGGTTTTGAAATCGGAGAGGCGAAAAGGAGATTCGATGTGAGAAAGTGCCCGCTTTTTTAGGTGTTTTTGGGATAGACAAATATTACAGGTTAAGTCTATAATAAAAAGGTAAATATTAAGAGGAAATGAGGTAATAATAGTATGTATGTACTACAGTTTATCAGAGGTTTTTGCATGGCGCTGGCAGACAGTGTGCCTGGGGTATCCGGCGGGACAATCGCGTTTATTCTTGGCTTCTATGATCAGTTCATAGATTCGATTGACGATTTGCTTACCGGAACGATGGAAAAGAAAAAAGCGGCGCTGTTATTTTTATTGAAACTTGGCATTGGCTGGGTGACAGGTTTTATCATAGCGATTTTAATTCTGGCAAGCGTATTTGAAAGCCATATTTATGGCATAAGTTCCCTTTTCATTGGATTCATTATCTTTGCGATTCCCATTGTTGTCATGGAGGAAAAAGAGTGCTTAGCGGAAAAGAAAAACTGTATCCCCTTTATCCTTTTGGGAGTAGCGGTGGTAAGCGCCGTTACTTATTTTAACCCTGCCGGAGGGGAAGGTGGCATGAGTTTGGCCCATCTTAATATCGGTCTGGCTGTTTATGTGTTCTTTGCAGGCATGGTTGCAATTTCCGCTATGGTGCTGCCGGGCATTTCCGGTTCCACCCTGCTTCTTATTATGGGGCTGTACCTCCCGATTGTGACGGCGATTAAGGATTTCCTGCATTTTGACTTTCGCTGTTTTTCTACCGTATTTCTCTTTGGATGCGGCGTGCTTGTGGGCATCTTTAGTGTGGTGAAATTAATCCGCAGGGCATTGGAGCATTTCCGCGCCCAGACGATTTATACCATTATAGGGCTTATGCTAGGTTCTATCTATGCCGTGGTGATGGGACCGGCCTCCCTGGATCAGCCGAAGCCGCCTATGACCTGGAATGAGTTTTCCATCCTTGCTTTCGTAGTTGGCGGGGCAGTGATTGTCGGTATGCAGGCATTGAAGAACTTAAAAGAATAGCGGAAGAGCGTTGCCAATGTAAAATGGATTGGGATAACGGATAAGTATGAGAAAACTGCTGATTTATTTAAAACATTATAAAAAAGAAAGTATCCTGGGGCCTTTTTTTAAATTATTGGAGGCGTCTTTTGAGCTGATGGTCCCCCTTGTCATGGCGGCTGTCATTGACCGGGGGGTGAGGTTTTCTGATAAGCCCTATATCTTGAATATGTGTGCGGTTTTAATCCTGCTGGCGGTGATTGGCTTTATTTCTTCTATCACAGCCCAGTACTTTGCGGCGAAGGCGTCCGTAGGCTTTGCCTCGGAGCTGCGCCATGAGATGTTTGCCCATATTGAGCGGCTGTCTTTTACCGAGTTGGATACCATAGGGACGTCTACGCTGATAACCAGGATGACAAGTGACGTCAATCAGGTGCAAAATGGCGTAAACCTGGTGCTGCGCTTGTTTTTGCGCTCCCCTTTTATCGTGTTTGGCTCTATGATTATGGCGTTTACGGTCGATGTCAAAGCGGCACTGGTATTTGTGGTGGCGATTCCTCTGCTGTCGGTTGTGGTATTCGGCGTTATGCTGGTTAGTATCCCCTTTTACCGGAACGTGCAGGAGGCTTTGGATCAGGTTTTGGGGATTACAAGAGAAAATCTGACCGGCAGCAGGGTGATACGTGCTTTTAATAAACAGGAGGATGAAATTTGCCGTTTCAATGATTACAATGAAAAATTGGCGGCTGCGCAGATTTATGTAGGAAAAATTTCGGCGTTGATGAATCCGTTTACCTATGTGATTGTCAATGGCGCCATTGTAGCGCTGGTATGGACTGGGGCTGTCCGGGTAGAGAATGGCTATATCACCCAGGGAGAAGTTGTGGCGCTGATTAACTATATGTCGCAGATTTTAGTCGAGTTGGTGAAGCTGGCAAATTTAATTATCAATATTAATAAATCGATTGCCTGTGGCAATCGGATCCAGAAGCTGATGGAGATAGAGCCGTC
>CANQUZ010000258.1 GCA_947627165.1 uncultured Roseburia sp. | reverse complement strand
TTTACCGGGCTGTACGCTCCCCGAATCGTTCCTTTGCCTGACTGCTTATAGGAGCAGATGCGGACGTAGTATTTCTTGCCGCCTTTCAGTTTGGAAATCGTTTTTGAAGTTGTGCTGTTTTTCTTTACTGTCACGGTCTTGACGTCTTTCTTAAAGGTTTTGTTTGTAGAATACTGGATGATATAACCAGTCGCCTTTGTATCCTTTTTCCATTTTACGGCGATTGATTTCGCTTTCTGGGATTTTACAGACGAAAGTTTCTGCTGCTTTGGCTTTACGGTGAGGGTGATGGTCTTTTCAGCCGCTTTGTATTTTTTGTTTGCCGCCGCTTTGATGGTAATCTTCGTCACTCCGCAGCCTTTTATTGTTACTTTTCCTGCATTAGAAACCGATGCGACTTTTTTGTCTGATACGGTGTAGGTCAGCTTACCGCCGCCATTTGCCTTTGCGCCAAGGGAAAAGGCTTTCGCGCCGTAGGTTTTGGTGATGTTTTTGGCTGTGATGGTCTGGGATTCCAGCTCCTCTATAACCCCGGACTCTCGGCCGTCCTCTGAGATTTCAGAACTTTCCTCATTTGCTGTGTCTTCCTCATCGTCTTCCGAATCCCCCGTCTGTACAGATTTATCTCCGTCTGTTATTGCGCCTGACGTCTCTTTTTTCGTTCTTGGCACAAAGGAATCCATATAAGAAGCACCGCACCCCATACAGGTATGAAGCGTATACCCATCTTTTCTTGCCGTCGGAGCAACCACACTGTCACTATACTGATGCGCTGCTTTCGTTACGGTATACTCTATGTACAGCGAGGGATCCGCTTTCAACTTTGCCGTAATCACTGCCGTCCCCGCTGCCTTCACAGTGATTTTTCCCTCTGTATTTACTTCTGCTGCCATCGGATTGCTGCTCTCAAAAGTAAACTCGGAAGACGGCAAAGCAGGCTGGCTGGGTTCCCAGCCCTGATTCACATTCACTGCCTCAAGCTTTGTCGCATAGGTGCAATCCCTGCAGTCAAAGCTCTCCGTAGTTTTTCCGCTTGACGACATCAGTTGAAGCATAGATTTCTTGATTAAGACGGTCCTCGTTACCGTCCCCTCCCCAGCCTTTGTCATTACCTGTGTGGATGCATCATCAAAATACTGTACCCAGTACCAGGTTCCCCGGCTATCCTGAAAACAGCCGATCCCGATACTCTTCATGTTCTCATTTATCATGTTTTTGTAATGCCCGGAAGAATTTCTCCATCCGGCCGCCACAGCTTGCGGGGTTTTATATCCAGCCGCGATATTTTCTGCCGTTGTTCCTCCCCTCTTAAGCACCGTAAAACACTCACGTCCATCCGGCCTTGCATGGCCATAGTAGAGAGCGATTTCCGCCGCACGCTGCATCGCAGCCTCCGTCAGCTCTCCATCCAAACCAAGAGGGGAAAGTCCTTTCTCCCTGCGTATTTCATTGGTAAGCTCTACAATCTCTTTTGCATATTCATAGTTCTGCACGCCGTTCACGGAAACCTCCAGCGTCAAGTCCTCTTTCTGCTCAAACGGCAGTTCCGTAAATGCGCCAATCTCTCCAAGCAGTTCATCCGCCGTCCGGTTTCCAGTACTTACGCTCCGTACCCGGTCATTTCCGTCAATGATTACAATCACCGGCAATGTCACCGTCCCCCGGATTTCTGCCGCCAAAAGATAACTGTACATCGCACTCTGAATGTCATCACCGGTGCTATAACAGTATTTTATCTTTCCCTCTCCGCAAGACTGCGCAAATTTCTTTGTTTCCTCTAGCCCTGCCTTGTCAAATTCGGCAAAAATAACCTGGATTTCATCACTGCCTGCCCATTTACTTTTCTCCACACTTGAAACTGTATACTGAGAATTTCCACAGGTCACTCTTCCAAAGATGATCACTGTCGCCTTTGAGCCGCTTGCCTTTGTAGACATACGCTTCCCATCAATGGTATTAAAGAAATATTCTTTATTTGCAAACCCTTGCTGTTCTTCTTCCGCACGAATACGAATGGTTCCGGTACTGGCAACGGCGCTATTACCCGCCGCATCATACGCATATATGTGCGTGATGTAGCCCCCCTGTTCCTTATTGTGCGCATCCGCACGAACACGAAATTGATAGGTATGGTTTCCCAGGCTCGTTCCTTTCTCCCATAGGATATCATCCTGCCCATTCTTCTCCGTCCAGGTCGGAAACTCCACCCGATCTACCCCTGCATTGTCCGTCACTGTACACTGAACTGTATATCCATCTACGGATGTATCCGTGACGCTGACATCAGATATCTGGGGAGCAGTCCGATCCACATACACAGTCCCCTCCTGGATGCTCGAACCGTTTCCTGATTTATCGTATGCGTAAATATGTGTTGCGTAGTATCCATCTTCATTATTATGGTCTTTTACATCCACATGGAACGTCCAAGTATCGCCCGACCGCGTGCCGCTCGCCCATTTGAGGTCATCCTGCCCATTCCTCTCCGTCCAGGTCGGAAACTCCACTCGGTCCACCCCTACATTGTCCGTCACTGTGCATGACACTGTGTAGCCGTCCCTTGACAAGTCCGTAATATGAACGTTAGAAATTACAGGAGAGCTATTGTCTATTGGCTGTTGCACAACGCCGTTAATTCTCGTAATTGCAACCAAAGAACCGTAAACGGAATAACTCTTCTTTACAACTCCCTGCTTAGAATTTGCAGCATTAATTAAATATCCATTGCCAGCATATATCCCAACATGATATCCCCAATCACTGCTATAGGTTGTCAGAATATCTCCCGGTAAAGCATTCCCAATGTCCGTTCCGATATTGGTTGCCATAGAAGACGGAATACTTCTCAGCTTTGTCCGGTATGCCCATAAATCATATCCTTGCCTTTGATAAATTGCACAGACAAATCCTGAGCAATCCACTCCACTCGTTAAACTATTTCCTCCGTAAACATACTTTACTTTCCCCACAAAAGATTCTGCATCATTTACAATTACTGACGCCAGTGTATCTGCCTGCACATTTTTAGGGACAAAAAGAAACAACAATGCAAACACTATACACAGCCATGCCTTCCTATATCTACGCATTACTTTTCTCCTTTCGATTTGTCATCTCATATAGTTTCACTCGACACCTTCGCTTACTTTCTCACCGTCACCGCTCTTACCGAGCTGTACGCTCCCCGAATCGTTCCTTTGCCTGACTGCTTATAGGAGCAGATGCGGACGTAGTATTTCTTTCCGCCTT